>NZ_QUFZ01000019.1:0-61360 GCF_003478725.1 Clostridium sp. AF22-10 | reverse complement strand
CACGTAGGTAAACTGTTTCAGATAATCTGAAGCCAGCGTTATGGGTTAAATCATATAATTCTGTGATTTTCATTTCTTCTTTTTTCATGATCATTGCCTTTCCTGAAATTCAATTTCTTCTATTATTATAAATAGATTGTTTACTTTCACTTACTTTGTTCCTGTCCGGATGTAATACTTGTCGTCTCAGAGCTAGTTTCAGCTTTTACTGTTCTTGCAGTCTTCGCAGTTCCCCTACTCTTTACGCTTCTGCTTCGCGACACTTTCTCTGCATTTTGGTAAAACACAGCAACCGCATCAAATGCCGGCCGCAGCCCATACGTATTTCCCATATGAACCGCATTGTAGGTGCGTCCGATAACGAAGCGCTCTAATTTCTGCATATATTCATCCGGTGTGATGCTGCCCTCTGCCACATAGGTCAGACCTTTTTCCCAGCTTGCCGTCAGCTCCGGGTTGAGAAGCTGCTTCATGGAGGTGTGTACGACCTCATAAATCAGTTCTCCCAGATAGGTCGGCGTGATGACCTGCGTTTTTTCGTTGAGCGCCATGTATTTGATGTTGAACAACTTTTTCAAGATCTCCGCGCGGGTTGCACTCGTTCCGATGCCGCTGCCCTTGATCTGGGCGCGCAGCTCTTCGTCTTCGATAAGCTGACCGGCATTTTCCATCGCCAGAATCATCGAACCGGAGGAATAACGCTTCGGCGGAGATGTCTCGCCCTCTTTGATCTGCAAATCATCCAGTGACACTTTCATCCCCTTTTTGAGCTGTTCCAGCATCTGGATAAACTCTGGGTGGGACGCGTCAATTACCTTTGGCTGGCTGCTGTCTGTTCCATCTGCTTCTCTTGCCGGATTTTCCGCATCATTTCCATCTATACCTGGTTCAAGGCGGTTCGTTCTGCCGACACTTTCCCCGGCAGTGTCCTTTTTCTTTTTCGGAATTTCCGCCACCTTGAGATATCCCGCTTCTTTCAATACCTTAAAACTGGCAAAGAAATGTTCACCTTTTACCTCAATCTCAACCGCATATTTCTGGTAAACCGCCGCCGGATAAAAGATGCTTAAGAAACGGCGCACAATCACCTGGTAAATCTTGCGGTTCAACTCCGAGAGACTTCGCAGCGCGCCGAGTCCCTGTCCGGTCGGTATGATTGCGTAGTGATCGGTAATCTGCTTATCATTGACATAACGCGTTTTTGCTATGTTCTTCCACAGCCCTGCCTGCATCGCCTCCGATGCAAATGCCGCCAGCGGCTCATAATGCGTCAGACCGCCGATATTTTTGCTGATCTCCTTCGCCACCGCCGTTGAAAGCACACGCGCGTCCGTTCGCGGATAGGTAACCAGCTTTCGCTCGTACAGCTCCTGCACCACTTTCAGGGTCTGATCCGGGCTGATTTTAAACATTTTAGAACAATCATTCTGGAGCTCCGCCAGGTTATAGAGAAGAGGTGGATTTTTGGTTTCCTTTTTCTTTTCCACTTTTAAAATGGTTCCCTGCGAAGTATTATATACGCCCATTAAACCCGCGTCCGCTTTTTCTGCGTCGCTGACCTCTGACTGCATGACTCCCGAATTTTCGTTTCCATTCTCGCGTTCCCACAGCCATGCAATCAGCGCCTCCGCGTCCTTTCGCTCCTTAAAACCATTTTCCTTATACAGACACGGCGTTCCATAGTAACGGCTTCCTTCCACCGCCCGCCATTCACCGTCAATCGAGATACCTGCCGGTCCAAATGTACCGATCACGCGGTAAAATGGCGTTTTGACAAATTCCCGTATTTCCCGCTCCCGGCGGACTACCATGCCGAGGACACAGGTCATGACGCGTCCGACTGAGATCACGGTCCGGTCAGAACTTCGCATATAGTTAGAAACAGATGGTCCATATTTCAACGTCAGTGCACGGGAAAAGTTAATTCCCATCAGATAATCTTCTTTTGCCCGCAGATATGCCGAATCCGCCAGATGATCGTATTCGGACAGATCCTTCGCTTCGCGGATGCCGCGTAGAATCTCTTCCTCCGTCTGTGAATCGATCCAGACGCGCTTCTGTTTCTTGCCCTGCACGCCAGCCATCTGCGCGACGAGGCGGTAGATATATTCTCCCTCCCGTCCCGAGTCGGTACAGACGTAGATTGTATCTACATCCGCCCGGTTTAAGAGACCGCTCACGATTCCAAACTGTTTCTTCACGCTGTCGATAACCTGATATTTCCATTCTTTCGGGAGAAATGGAAGTGTCTCCAGACTCCAGCGCTTATATTTCATATCATATACTTCCGGATAGCTCATCGTGACCAGATGTCCAACACACCAGGTCACAACCGCATTTTCCGATTCAATATAGCCATCCGCCGAGCGCCCATTTACCTTGAGTGCATTTGCGAACTCACGCGCCACGCTCGGTTTCTCGGCTATAAATAACGATTTTGCCACGTTGTTCTGCTCCTATCTTACTAATTTCGTAACTGTTCAGTACCTTCACAGTCACGCGCAAAAAATCCATTAAAAATTGCCTACGGCAATGGGATTTTTGCCTGCTGGCCCATGTTTTCGTACGGTCAGCGCAGTAAATGCGCAGACCTACTGAACAGTTACTCTATATCTAAGAAAAGACCATCTCCATGTACATAATGAACACGGGACGGTCTTCTGTCACCTTTTAGACCTCTTCCTCCGGGGAATCGTTCTCTGCTACAATTTTAACCTTAGAATGGTACAGCTCGTCGATCGCGATCGAAAGCGGTTTTCTTCCATTCTCAATGACCAGTGCCTCATCACCGGCGATCAGCTGTCTTGCACGCTTTGCAGTCGCAATTACGATGGAGTAACGGCTCTGAATCAGCGGTTCTTTCCCCGGCTCAGCCTCTTTGTTTACAACATTAATTAAGTCAAGATATGACGGACGCAGCATCATAATACATCTTTCTCCTTTCAGAATTGCTTCATCTCTTCTTTTATTTTTTCAATCAAAGTCTTGTGATTTTCTGTTCTGGCATGCATCGCCTGAATCAGTGCGTGCATTTCTTCTACACAGCGGTCTACCTCATCATTCACCAGAATGAAATCGTAGTCATCCATCTGCTTGGACTCCTCTGCTGCTCTCGAAAGCCGTGCGGCAATCTTCTCCGGTGTCTCGGTTCCACGACCTGCCAGCCGGTTTCTAAGCTCCCCGGCACTCGGCGGCGTGACAAAAATGAGAACTGCCTCCGGGAATTTCTTCTTGATTTTCAGGGCACCCTGAATCTCAATCTCCAAAAGGACATCCTTGCCCGCTTTCAGGTTGGAAAACACATACTCCTTCGGTGTGCCGTAATAGTTTCCGACATACTGGGCGTATTCGACCAGCTCATCGTGTTCAATCATCTGTTCGAACTCTTCCCGGGTCTTAAAGAAATACTCTCTTCCATCAACCTCGCCCTCGCGCGGTGCGCGGGTGGTCGCGGAGATGGAAAGGGCATAATTGTCATACCGCTCCAGCAATGCACGCATCAATGTTCCCTTGCCTGCCCCTGAAAATCCGGATATAACTGCCAGTACTCCCTGATTATCCATATATTTCGCCTGCTTTCTAAATTCTATCTATTATTACAATATTTCATATTCTCCGTATTTTCACCGCCAACGGCAACCTTCCGTGAATACCTCTTCCAGCATGATCGGCTATTCAATATTCTGAATCTGCTCTCTGACTTTCTCGATCTCTGTCTTGAGTGCAATCGCACAATCGGAAACCTCCAGATCGTTTGCCTTGGAAAGGATCGTATTCGCCTCGCGGTTCATCTCCTGTGCAATGAAATCCAGCTTACGTCCGACGCTTCCGCCCGCCGTCAGCTCCTTGCGGGTCGCCTCGATATGGCTTCTCAGGCGGACCGTCTCCTCATCGGTGCAGATCTTATCTGCAAAAATCACAACCTCTGCCGCAATCCGGCCTTCATCGACGCTGCTTCCTTCCAGAAGCTCTTTCACCTTATCTTCCAGTTTCGCCCGGTATTCTTCCACGATCTTCGGGGAACGTTCTTCAATCTGATCGACCAGCGTTACCATATAGTCCAGCTTGCCAAGCAGATCCTGCTTCAGATTCTCACCCTCGCGTGTGCGTGTCTCGACAAATTTCTCTGCCGCCTCGCCGATCGCCTTTTCGAGAATCTGCCACATATGCTCCTCGTCCTCCGGCGCCTGCTCCATCGTAAAGACCTCCGGACACCGTGCAAGACGCATCACCGTCGCGTCATTCGGAATTCCAAGCTCGTCCGCCATCTGACGGAAATAATCCATATACTCGCCAGCCAGGGAACGATTGTACTTTAAGGACATCTTCTCATCCGTATAATCTTCATAGGAAATAAAGACATCTACCTTTCCCCGCTGAATGTATTTCTTGAGCTGCGCGCGAATCGCCGCCTCAAAGTAATTAAATTTCTTCGGCATCTTAATGCTGAGATCCAGATAACGGTGGTTTACCGCCTTCATCTCCACAGAAATCTTATATTCATCCGTTGCCATCTCGCATCGGCCAAATCCAGTCATACTTTTAAGCATAGTGACGCCTCTCTCTTTCATCCATAGATAATGGTATTATAATGCAAATCGCCGCAAGCGTCAACCGAATTTAAAAGTGATTGTTTTTCGTGTCTTCTTTCATTATAATAGTAGATACTACACAAATAAAGGAGCACCAAAACCATGGCATTTGACGGAATTGTAATCGCAAACCTGGTTAAGGAGTTTAGTGACGCGCTTACCGGCGGCAAGATCGCAAAGATCACGCAGACCGAGCGCGATGAACTTCTTTTTACCATAAAGAACTTCCGGGAGACGAAACGGCTTCTTCTCTCGGTCAACGCAAGTCTCCCGCTGGCATATCTGACGGATACCAACAAGCAGGGACCGATGACTGCCCCGAATTTCTGCATGCTGCTTCGCAAGCACATCGGAAGCGGACGCATCGTGTCGGTCAGCCAGCCGGGTCTGGAACGCTGTATTCATTTTGAGATCGAACATCTGGACGAGATGGGTGACCTCTGCCGCAAGCTGCTTATCGTCGAACTGATGGGAAAATACAGCAATATCATTTTCTGCAGCCCTGACGGCACGATCCTCGACAGTATCAAACATATCTCCGTGCAGGTCAGCTCCGTGCGCGAGGTTCTGCCGGGACGGCAATATTTCCTCCCGCAGACGGTCGCAAAGCAGGATCCGCTGACTGCATCTGCCGATGATTTCGCCGCCATTCTGGCACAGTCACCGGCACCGGCAGGAAAAGCCATTTACACGAATTTCACCGGTATCAGCCCGGTCATGGCAGAAGAATTCTGCTATGAGGCATCGATCGATGCCGACCGCCCCGCATCGGAACTGAATGAGCTGGAGCGCACGCACCTCGGGCACACGCTGGAACTGGCAATGGAATCCATCAAAAATGGACAGTTCTCGCCCTGCATCGTATACCGTGAAGATGAGCCAATGGAATTTGCCGCTCTCCCATTGACCTCGTTCCCGCCGGAATATCAGGTCGAACACTTTGATTCGATCAGTAAAGTGCTGGAGACCTACTATGCGTCCAAGAACGTCATCACACGAATCCGCCAGAAATCCTCGGATCTGCGCCGGATCGTCCAGACTGCCCTGGAGCGCAATTATAAAAAATACGATTTGCAGCAGAAACAGTTAAAGGACACCGAAAAACGGGATAAATACAAGCTCTACGGCGAGCTGTTAAACACCTACGGTTATGAGCTGACCGGCGGCGAAAAAGAACTTGTCTGCACGAACTACTACACAGGAAAAGAGGTCAAGATCCCGCTTGACCCGCAGCTGACCGCCCGCGAAAATTCGCAGAAATATTTTGACAAATATGGAAAACTCAAACGTACTTTCGAGGCTCAGAGCCAGCTCATTGAGGAGACGAAGCAGGAGATCGAGCACCTCGAATCCATCAGCACCTCCCTCGATATTGCCTTAAAGGAGGAAGATCTGACTCAGATCAAGCAGGAGCTGACGGAATATGGCTTCATCAAAAAGCACGGTCCGGCTGGAAAGAAAGTGAAAATCACAAGCCGCCCATTCCACTACCTTTCCTCCGACGGATTCCATATCTACGTCGGCAAAAACAACTACCAGAATGAGGAGCTGACCTTCAAGATCGCGACTGGAAATGACTGGTGGTTCCACGCAAAAGGAATTCCGGGTTCCCATGTCATTGTGAAATCCGAAGGAAAAGAGCTTCCGGACCGCACCTTCGAGGAAGCCGCCGGGCTGGCTGCCTACTATTCCAAGGGACGGGAAAATGAAAAAGTTGAGATCGATTATGTACAGAAAAAGCAGGTCAAAAAAGTAGCGGGCGCTGCTCCGGGATTTGTGATTTATCATACGAATTATTCGATGATGGCGACGCCGTCGAATCAGCTGGAAGAACTGCCATCATAATGCCGCCTGAAAAAAGACAATGTCTATATTTCTGCAATTCACAATGAGTCCAGTAAAAAACGCCACAGGCACACAACCCATGGCGTTTTTTTACTGGACTCAAATGAACTTAGCGAATCTCGCTCTTACCACCCATATACGGACGCAGAACCTCCGGAATGCGGACAGAACCGTCTGCCTGCAGGTTGTTCTCTAAGAATGCGATCAGCATACGCGGCGGAGCTACTACAGTGTTGTTCAAGGTGTGTGCAAAGTATTTGCCATCTTTGCCGTTGACACGGATCTTCAGACGTCTTGCCTGTGCATCACCTAAGTTGGAGCAGCTTCCAACCTCGAAATATTTCTTCTGACGCGGGGACCATGCCTCTACATCAACGGATTTTACTTTCAGATCAGCCAGGTCTCCGGAGCAGCACTCCAGAGTACGAACCGGAATATCCATGGAACGGAACAGGTCCACGGTGTTCTTCCACAGTTTGTCATACCACATCTTGCTGTCTTCCGGTTTGCAGACTACGATCATTTCCTGTTTCTCAAACTGGTGGATGCGGTATACGCCTCTCTCCTCGATGCCGTGAGCGCCCTTCTCTTTACGGAAACACGGAGAATAGCTGGTCAGTGTCTTCGGAAGCTCTTCCTCCGGAACTACGGTATCAATGAATTTACCGATCATAGAGTGCTCGCTGGTACCGATCAGGTAAAGATCCTCTCCCTCGATCTTGTACATCATCGCATCCATCTCATCGAAACTCATAACGCCGGTTACAACATTGCTGCGGATCATGAACGGCGGGATACAGTAGGTAAATCCACGGTCAATCATGAAATCTCTTGCATATGCGATAACAGCAGAATGAAGTCTTGCGATATCGCCCATCAGGTAATAGAAACCATTTCCAGCTACCTTTCTGGCACTGTCCAGATCGATGCCGTTAAATTTCTCCATAATCTCGGTGTGGTACGGGATCTCGAAATCCGGTACAACCGGCTCGCCGAAGCGCTCGATCTCTACGTTCTCGCTGTCGTCTTTACCGATCGGAACACTCGGATCAATGATGTTCGGGATGGTCATCATAATCTTTAAGATGCGCTCGCCAAGATCCTTCTCCTGCTCTTCCAGCTCAGACAGGCGGGCAGACTGCTCTGCTACCTGTTTCTTCAGCTCTTCTGCTTCCTCTTTCTTTCCCTGACCCATCAGAGCGCCGATCTGTTTTGCAATCTTGTTCTTGTTCGCACGCAGATCGTCTGCTTCCTTCTTCGCTGCACGGTTCTTGGCATCCAGCTCAATTACCTCATCTACCAGCGGAATTTTCTTGTCCTGGAACTTATTTTTAATATTCTGCTTTACAATGTCAGGATTTTCTCTGACGAATTTAAGATCTAACATATCTTCCTCCTACTGTTATGCAATTAACTGCACGAAAACTAATTATAATTATACTACAACTTTGTACGAATGAAAAGCCCTGTTTCAAGAGTTCCTCTGTTCTTCAAATCATTTTGTTATTGTTCACGCATACGTGCCCAGTAACATCATTTTTGCATTTTGAAACAAAACAGGATAGACTGCCCATTATATTTAACTCAACTTCGTCAAATAGGACAGACACGCCTCCAGGCACAGTCCGTCCTGCTCCGGGGCACCAAGTTCTTCTGTCTTTTCCACACATTTTTTTGTAAAAGCTGCCGCCCGTCTGACGGCTTCCTCCATCGGCACACCTCGCACCATGCTGGCACCGATGACTGCTGCAAAGACATCCCCGGTTCCGTGGTAATTGCCCGCCACAAATTTAGTTGCATGAAAGACCGGCTCCTTGCCGCGCTCATGGATCACGTTGAGGATCTGTTTGCCCTTGACCACGCCTGTCAAAATGACTGACCGCGCGCCCAAAAGGTGAAGCTTCCAGGTCAAATCTGAGAGCTTGCGCTTACTCCATCCATTTTCCTGATACAGCGTGTCCGTCAGGGCACAGGCTTCCGTCAGATTTGGCGTGACAACGTCCGCATACTGCATCAGCTCCCGCATCGCCTCGATCAGATCCTCGTCACAGACGCTGTAGAGATGTCCGTGGTCGCCCATCGTCGGATCTACCAAAACCTGCGTATTTTCCCGTTTGAAATCCCGGATAAAATCTGCCACGATCGACGCCTGTCTGGCAGAACCTAAGAATCCAGTCATGATTCCGTCCATCTCAAATCCCATCTTCCGCCACGGCTCCAGGTATGCCTCCATCCGATCGGTATAATCATCCATATAGCATTCCGGATATCCCGCGTGATTGGACAGCACCGCCGTCACCACCGGACAGCACTGTACCTTGAGGGCGCTGATAACCGGCATTGCCGCCGTCAGCGAACAGCGCCCATAGCCTGACAGGTCATTTAAAACCGCTATTTTCTTCTGAATTCCTTCCATGTATAATTTTTCCTCATTTTCTTAGATTTTAAGCAACTTTATAATCTAACATATTCTCGCGGCAGATACGACTGCCTGCGGCATGATTCTGGTTTCTACAAGCGTGTATCTATGCATTTGTGTTTTATAAACCGCACACTCCAATGACGCAACAAGGAGACTGCGCCCGGACAGATGTTTTTCCCATTCTGCCCAACCACAGTCTCCTGTATGTATTTCATTTTAATTCTTCTCGACTGAGATAAATTGCCTTATGCTCTCGCTTCTACAGACAATGCATCCAGAAAACCTGCCTTGCGGAGTGCCGGACGAACTGCCATATATATAACAACAGACGCAATCGTAGATGTCACCGCATTGATCGAAGTCGCTGCGATATTCCATGCAAGTGTGAGCTCTGCCGCCGGTTTACCAATGATCCAGAGTTTATAATAATATCCGATCAGCGGATCTGCAATGACGTTGAATAAAAGACCTGCCACCGCTGCTGCAATCGTAAAACCAAGGATGTGGTTCTTATCGGTGCTCCGGTCAATCTTGCCCAGACGATGTGCTACGAATCCGGCGATCAGTCCGATGCAGAGTTTGCAGATAAATGTCTTCGGTGCATATACAATATAAACCGGATCGAGAAGGTCACCTATCGTCATGCCGATAGCACCTCCCAAACCGCCGTAAAAGCCGCCGACTAAGAGTGCCCCGATGACACAGACTGCATTTCCCAGATGAATGGAAGTTGCATCGCCGCCCGGAAGTGTGATCTTCACCTGTCCGTATGTAAATACGACATAGGAGAGAGCTGCCAGCAGACCGACCATCGCGATCTTGTAAGCCTGATTTGATTTGTTTGCCATGATGTTTCATCCTCCCTTGTTATTGGACTCATCATAGCACAATCTTGTCCCCTGAAAAACATACAGTTTTTATCATTTTAAGCAGGTCAGTTATAACTTGCCACTTTTTATCCGGATTAATCATGTGCCTCCACGCACAAAAGGACGCCTTTCTCCAGCTCCAGAATGCCCTCTTCCCGTTTGAGTTCATTGCTGATGCAGAGACTCGTCCCCAGCCCGATCGTCCGCCGCTGGAGCGGGTATTTAAATCCCCGCAGCGTCAGTCCCTCGACAGTCTCGGTCATCGGCAGGAACGAAATGTATTTTCCATACACCTCTTCCCGGTGAAATACCTTATGCCCGCCCAGAAGATACAGGCGGTTGCGGGCATCATAAATATTCACTTCCATTCCCTGGCAGAAAAACTGATACATCAGCTGGATATTGCCGATGGCGTGATCCATACGGCCGCCCAGCGCCCCCAGGATATCAACTGCCTCACAGCCCTGGCGCGCCGCCGTCAAAAGCGCCAGCTCCGTATCCGTCTCATCCTTCTCCGGTTTATGGATCTCAAATTCGATGTCCGGCTGGTTCTGATATTCTTCCAGAACCTTTTTGTCCACCGTGTCCAGATCTCCGACCACCGCATTCGGAGAAATATGCAGCGGGCGCAGAACCTCCAGCCCCGCATCTGCCGCAATTACATAGTCATACGAGCGCTGTGAGAGAAAATCTTTCGCAAACGCAATATCAATCGTTCCGCCTGTCACAATCAAACAACGCTTCATCTTCATCATCCCTGTTCAAATTCCTGAAAAATATTTAAAAATGTTTTTACATTCCCAGCCGGGTTTCCCTTAAATACAGCGCTTCCCGCCACGATCACATCGGCTCCTGCCTCCAAAACCGTCCGCACATTGTCCGGCGTGATTCCGCCGTCCACCTCAATGCGGGTGGAAAGTCCCCTCTCGCTGCACATTGCGCGCAGCTTCTTGATTTTTTCTACCGTATATGGAATAAATTTCTGACCGCCAAATCCCGGGTTGACCGTCATCAGAAGAACCATGTCCACCTCCGGCAAAATAACATCCAGTGTCTCGACCGGGGTCGCCGGATTTAACGCTACACCTGTTTGCAGCCCCGCCTCACGGATCTGCGCGATCGTGCGGTCCAGATGAAGACAGGCTTCCTGATGCACACAGATCAGATCCGCCCCCGCTTTTTTGATATCCTCTACATAACGTCCCGGTTCTTCCACCATCATGTGTACGTCAAACACACGATCCGTCACCGGGCGCAGGCTCTTAATCACCGGCATTCCAAAGGAGATACTCGGCACAAACGCGCCATCCATCACATCCAGATGGATGTACTGTGCGCCTGCCTTGTCCACCTCAGCGACCTGCTCTCCCAGCTTCGTAAAATCTGCCCCCAGAATCGAAGGTGATAATATAATCATGGTTCTTTCCTCCCAATTTCTTGTCAACGGCTGCTTCTGCCGTATTTCTTTTTCTCTTTTAATTCCTGATACATCAAACGGTAATTGTCATACCGGCTCTGCCCGATCTTATGCTCCTGCACCGCCGTCTTGACGCCGCATTCGCGCTCGCCAATGTGGACACAGCCTAAGAAACGGCATTCATCCTCATATGCCTCAAATTCCGGGAAAAAGTCCTTGAGCGCCTCCGGCTCCAGATCCTCGATATAGAGAGAACTGAATCCCGGCGTATCCATCATATAGGTGCTCTCTTCCACGAAAAACAGTTCTGAATGGCGCGTCGTATGTTTGCCCCGGCGGATCTTCTCACTGATACCGCCCGTCTCCATCTGTGCCTCCGGCTGGATAAAGTTCGTGATCGACGATTTTCCGACACCCGAAGGTCCTGCTAAGACCGTTGTTTTCCCAATGATCAACCGATGAAACTCCTCCAGCCCTGATTTTTCGTAGGTGCTGATAAAATGCACCGGATAGCCCGCCGGTTCATAGATCGCACGCAGCTTCTCCTGCTCGGCTGCATCGACCAGATCGATCTTGTTGAAACAGATGCTGACCGGAACTTCCTGCCGTTCCATCATGACGAGGAAGCGGTCGAGAAGGTTTAAATTTGGCATCGGATCGGTGATGGCAAAAACCACCACCGCCTGATCAACATTTGAAACCGCCGGGCGGATCAGACGGTTTTTACGAGGAAGGATCTCATCGAGATTGCCTGTCGCCTTCTCCTCATCGAGAACACTGATCTCCACGTCATCGCCTACCAGCGGCTTGATGCCGCGATTTCGGAAAATTCCCTTTGCACGGCATTCATATACCTTTCCAATACCGTCGTGTACATAATAGAAACCGCCGATCCCTTTAATTATCTTTCCCTGCATATCTGTACCTTACAACTACCTCTTATTAATTATCTGAAACTTCCACAAATTCAAGCTGATACGTTTTTAGAACCCGATCGTTCGTCAGATCGAGGATCTGCAGCTCGCCTGTCTGCACACCGTCCGCTCCCTCGATATTATAATGAATCGGAAGCGTGATATCGCCGCCGATCTCCCTCGGTTCCATGACCGTCTTAGTCACAGTATTGCCGGCAATCGTCTGCTTCATCACAATACTGACGCGGATATGCGTATCTCCGGAACTTGGTCCAAACAGTTCACTCATCTGGAATTCATCGTTGATCGCCGCCACATAGCGGGTTCCTTTTCCCAGACTGACTGTATAGCCAATGGCACTTCCCTCCGGTGTATCTGTTTTCTCCAGGACATCCTGACTGATGATCTTGCCCTTTGCCACTTCCGAACTCTTCGCTTCCTTGCGCTCGCCAAGCTCTAATCCGACCGCTTCCAGAACAACTTTTGCATTTTCCTCTGAAAGCCCTGTAATCCTCGGCATCGGTACCGTCGGTACGTTCGGACCTGTGCTGACATACAGCGTCACCGTACCGCCCGGATCCACGCTGGACGGGCTGTATCGGATCACTATACCGGAGGCAACCGTATCGCTGCTCTCTTTCTGCACTACTACGGTCAGTTTATTTTCTTCTGCCAGAAGCGTCTCTGCATCCTCGCCGGACATCTCTTCCAGTCCAAGTTTCGTCAAATCTATTGCCTCATTGCCTTCTCCGATCGTGACGATAACTTCCGTCTGTTTCGAGACAACCGTGCCGCTGGCAATACTCTGACCGATGACCTTCCCTTTTTCAGAGGTTTCCGACTTTGCATATTCATAACGGATTTTCAACGACTGCTTTTCCAATGCTGTCTTCGCCTCATCCTCCGTCATGCCGTCCAGCGGCGGAACCCTGCACTCCGTTGATTCCAGACTCTCGCTCTCAGACGCCTCCGAAGAAGCTTCAACGGTCGTCTTCGGAGACTTCTGACTACCAGAGCCCAGATTAAAGATGCCTGTTAACTTCGCAACAATGACAATCACAACCACCACAATCAATACGGCTGCACCGATTCCAATCATCGTAAGCAGGCGCTCCATCTGCGGATTGACATCCTCGCTGTCTTCTTCTATACGGCGTCCCTTCCGCCTACGGTCTGGGCGCCTGGAGGTTTCTTCCTCATAGACATCCGTCTCTTCTTCCTGCCAGCCTTCTATCTCTTTCTCCGGCTGTTCCGGCTCTTTCCAGACTACCTCACCACGTTCATTTTCTGTCGGAACCGGTCCGGTCTTTTCACTCACTGCCGGATGTTCCATCGTCTGTTCCAGATTTCGATTTCTCTGTGCCTCCATCTGGCGGTTCAGTTCCTCTGCCCCGCGCACGACTGTCGGGGAATTTTCATCAAATTCCGGTTCTTTTTTCAGAAAATCATCGTTTGGATCCACCAACGCATGGCGCAGATCCGCGATCAGCTCATACGCATTCTGGTAACGGCGTTCCGGCTTTTTCTGGGTACATTTTAAAATAATGCGGTCCAGGCTTGCCGACACCTCCGGGTTGATGCGGCTCGGCGGCTGCACCGGTTCTTCCAGATGTGCCAGTGCCACTGAAACCGGGGTATCCCCGTCAAACGGAAGTTTTCCTGTTAGCATCTCATACATCGTGATTCCCAGTGAATACAGATCGCTTCGTCCGTCGCTATAATTTCCTTTTGCCTGCTCCGGCGAGATATAATGCACGGAACCGACCGCATTGACCCCGATCGTCTGGGACGATACAGCTCTGGCGATACCGAAATCCGCCACCTTCACCTTGCCGTCACGCGATATAATCATATTCTGCGGTTTGATGTCCCGGTGCACAATATGCTGGTCATGTGCCGCTGCCAGCCCCTGCGCTACCTGGATGGCAATTCCAATCGTTTCTTTGACGCCCAGATGACCTTTCTTGAGAATGTAGCTTTTCAGCGTGATTCCCTCGATGAGTTCCATGACGATATAATGAAGACTGCCCTCATCCACAACGTCATAAACACTCACAATATTTGGATGGGAAAGCCCTGCCGCCGCCTGCGCCTCCATCTTGAATTTGCTGACGAAATTCGCATCCTGCTGTACTCATCCTTTAAAACCTTGATCGCCACCAGACGGTTCAGAGTGTGGCATTTTGCCTGATACACCTCTGACATGCCGCCCGTACCAATCAGTGAGAGGATCTCATAGCGATCCTGCAGATAAGTTCCCGGTTTCAGCATCATGATTCTCTCACCTCCTTGATCTGCGGGTCAATCAATATGACCGCGATATTATCTTTCCCGCCGTTCTGGTTTGCGAGCGCCGTGAGCGCCCTTGCCTTGGTGTCCAGGGTTCCCGGCAGAAGCACCATCCGGTAAATTGCTGAATTATCCACCATATTGGTTAACCCGTCCGAACACAGCAGTATGTAATCGCCCGGGTTCAGTGAAACCTCAAAGAAATCCGGCTCCACATGCCCACCGATCCCGACTGCGCGGGTAATGATATTTTTCTTCGTCTCATATTCCCGGCTGCCGCGGCTCATCTGTCCCAGCGAGACCATCGCCTCCACGTAGGAATGATCCCGGGTAATCTGATGAATGCCGGAGCGCTCAATCCGGTAGAGACGGCTGTCCCCCACGTTTGCCACATAGAGTGTATTTCCCTGAATGGAAGCCGCTACCAGCGTTGTTCCCATGCCGGCAAGCTCCTCGCGCTCACAGGAAAGGGAATAAAGTTCCTGATTGACTGCCTCGATCCCCTTTCGAAGCGCCGCGACCGGCTCATTCTCACCACTCTCTTTGATATATTCCGGCATATGCTCGATCAGATAGCGCGAAGCAAAATCTCCCGCCTGATGACCGCCCATTCCGTCCGCCACGACAAACAGGTTGGAAAGTTCTCCCACCGGCTCCGTGCTGGCAAACTGAGCATCCTGATTGACCTTACGCGTTTTTCCGATATCCGTCAGTGCGTATGCTTTCATTTGACTGCCGCACCTTCTTTCTCCTGCTCTTTATCCATATAGCTCTTCCGGAGCTGTCCGCAGGCACCGTCTATGTCGCGCCCCATCTCGCGCCGGATTGTCACATTGATTCCCTTAGATTCCAGACATCCCTTAAATGCTTCGATCGCTTTCCGTCCCGACTGTACATAAGAGCGCTCCTTGATCGGATTGACCGGAATCAGATTCACATGCCCGTGCTGATCCTGAATCAGCGCCGCCAGCTCGCGCGCCTCGTCCAGATTGTCGTTGACTCCCTGCACCAGGCTGTACTCAAACGTCATGCGGCGTCCCGTTTTTTCAAAATAGTAATGACAGGCCGCCAATACATCCTTTAACGCATATGTACGCGCGATCGGCATCAGGCTCTTCCGCACCTCGTCATTCGGCGCATGCAGAGAAAGTGCCAGCGTGATGGTCAGTCCCTGATCTGCCAGCTCCCGGATCTTCGGAACCAGCCCACAGGTGGAAACCGTCACATTTCGCTGACTGATATGCAGTCCGCCTTCCTCCGTCAAAAGATGGATAAAGCGGATCAGGTTATCGTAATTGTCCAGCGGTTCACCCGATCCCATCACAACCACGTTGGAAACGCGTTCGCCTGTATCGCGCTGAATCTGATAAATCTGGTCCAGCATCTCCGACGGGCGCAGGTTCCGTTCCAGGCCGTCCAGGGTCGAAGCACAGAAACGGCAGCCCATCCGACACCCCACCTGCGAGGAAATACAAACGGAATTTCCATGCTTATAACGCATCAGGACACTCTCGATGACATTGCCGTCCGCGAGGCGGAACAGGTACTTGCGGGTTCCATCGATCTGCGAAATCTGCACCCGTACCTTTTCCAGCGATACATACTCGCACGCGTCCTGCAGCTTCTGCCGGAGTACCTTGGAAAGGTTTGTCATATCGTCAAAGGAAGATGCCAGTTTTTCATGCATCCACTGATAGATCTGGGCGGTCCGGAATGGTTTTTCGCCCAGACTCACCAAAAAGGCACGCAGTTCCTCCTGCGTCATTGATTTTATATCCTGCTTTTCCATATCGGACTGCCTCCCTCTCTCCTATATGCACTCTCGGAGTCTTTCCTGTATTCATACACTGTTCCGTCCAGTTATCCTTTTCTTTTCATCACAGAGATGAAAAATCCATCACACGGATGAACGCCCGGATAGAGCTGGATGTATCCCTCTTTCAGGCTGTCTTCCTGAAAATCAATCCCCAGACGACCACTGATATCAACCGGCTCAAATGGATATTCGTTTAAAAACCATGCCCGGTTTTCATCATTTTCCAGACGGTTGACCGTGCAGGTGCTGTAAACCAGCACTCCACCCGGCTTCACGTACTGCCAGACCACCGACAGCATCTGCCGCTGCAATGCAGCCAGGTCCCGGATTCCGTCCATTGAAGCGTTGTATTTGATATCCGGCTTGCGTCCGATAATGCCAAGTCCTGAACACGGCAGATCGGCAATGACCACATCCGCTTTCTGCTCCATCGAAGCATCGAATTCACACGCATTCCAGGCGCAGGCAGAGACGTTTGTACAGCCGCTACGGGCAATATTCTCCTTGATCAAAGATACCTTGTAATCACTCACATCCCGGATCTCAACCTGTCCAGTTCCGTGCAGCAGATCCGCCGCATGAAGCCCTTTTCCACCCGGTGCCCCACAGACATCGAGTACAAAATCACCCTCTTTAATACCCGCCGCATCACCAGCCAGCGACGAACTCAGATCCTGAATCCGGATTAGTCCTTCGCGGAACGCATCCAGACTCTCTGGATAGTCCACTCCCGTCAGACGGTAAACACCGCTTCCCGCCGCTGTCTCCTCTGCCGTCACGCCCTGGGCGGACAGGGAGGCAAAAATCTCTTCTTTCCCTGCACGGCTCTCGGCAAACCGCACCATAAACGGACGTTTCTCCAGACCAGCCTGTGCCATCCTGTGCGTCGTCTCTGCCCCATAGTTTTCCTTCCAGAGAGATAAAATCCAGTCCGGCATTGAATACCGCACTGAATCATCCGGGAAGGTCAGTTTGCCTTTTCCACGCGTCACAGAACGCAGCACACCATTTACAAAGCCGGAAAGTCCGGAAAATCCGCGTTTTTTCGCAAGGCGCACCGCCTCATTGCACGCCGCCGAATCCGGTACACGGTCCATATAATAAATCTGGTACACGCTCATCCGCAGAAGTGTGCGGATAAACGGTTTCATCTTATGAACTTTTGTTTTAGAATATGCGTTGATAATATAATCAATCTGGATTTTATACTCCACCGTCCCGTCCACAATCCGTTTTAAAAACGAGCGGTCTGCTTTCTCCAGATACTGATATTTAGAAAGAGCCTGAAAAAGGGCCAGATGTGTATACTGTCCCTTTTCCAGAATCTCAGTCAAAATTTCTGCCGCTATTTCACGCAGCGCAGTTCCATCAGTCATCGCGTCGTCCTCCAAATAATATAATCAGACGCAGAAGCTGTAAAATCGAACCAGCCGCCGCTGCCACATACGTCAGTGCCGCCGCACCAAGCACCTGTTTGGTATATCCAACTTCTTCCCCGCGAAGAATCCCTGTTGAATCAAGCAGACGTACCGCACGCGCGGATGCATTGAACTCAACCGGAAGCGTCACAAGCTGGAACAGCACCGACAAGGAAAATAAAAGAATTCCAAGTGAAACGATCGGAGATCCCATGCCGCCGACCAGAACACCAATCAGGATCATAGGCCAGGAAAGCTGTGCGCCGATGTTGACCACCGGCACCATTGAACCGCGCAGGCGCAGCGGAACATACTCAGATGCATCCTGCATCGCATGTCCGCACTCATGCGCCGCAACACCGATCGCCGCGACCGAAGTAGAACCATATACACTCTCAGATAAATTCACGGTCTTGGTCCGCGGATCATAGTGGTCGGTCAGGCTGCCTGCCACCTGGCGGATCTGGACATCATAAATGCCCTGTGAATTTAAAAGCTGTCTCGCCGCCTCGGCTCCCGTCATGCCGGTCATGCTCCGGACTCTTGAAAACCGCGCGTAGGTGCTGTTTACCTTCGCAGATGCACCCAATGACAGGAATACACCAATTAATACCAGAATCATCGTCGGATCAAACATACTGTAATATCCATATCCGTACATATCACTCCAACTCCTTTCAAACGCCCGGCTGCCTGTAGCAGTTCAGTCCCTGCTGAAGCATTCATTTTATCCGAGCTTTACTCCCGCTTCCACCGGATACCCGCGTAAAAATGCCGCCGTATCCATCCGCTTCTTGCCTTCCAGCTGAAGTTCCCGGATCGTGAGAAGCCCTTTGCCGGTCTGGACAGAGAATGCATCTTTACCGACACGTACCACCTGTCCGAATGTCTCCGGTGACGGTCTTCCCGCCGCATCTTCCTCGACATCCGCCGACCAGATTTTCAGGGTTTTTCCTTCAAATTTTGTATAAGCGCTCGGCCATGGATTTAAGCCGCGGATCAGGCGCTCAATCACTGCCGCATCCATCGACCAGTCGATCTGCCCCATCGACTTATCGAGCATTGTCACATGGGTTGCCTCTGCCTCATCTTGTTTAACCGGATGCAGGATTCCCGCCTCCGCTTTCTCAAGCGTGGAGAGAATCAGCTTTCCTCCCGCAAGGCTCAAGCGGTCAAACAGGCTGCCGCCTGTCTCTTTCGGATCCAGGCGTACTTCCACGGTATCCAGGATATCTCCGGTGTCCAGACCGACATCCATCTGCATCGTCGTCACACCGCTGACCTCATCGCCATTGATGACCGCCCACTGGATCGGGGCTGCCCCACGGTATTTTGGCAGAAGCGACGCATGGATGTTGATACAGCCGTATTTCGGCAGGTTCAGAATCCGCTCCGGCAGAATCTGGCCAAATGCAATCACGACGATCACATCCGGCTGAATCTTCGTCAATTCCTCAAAAAATGCCTCATCCTTGCGGACGCGCACCGGCTGATACACCGGGATTCCATATTCCAGCGCTTTTTCCTTGACAGGCGGCATTGCCATCGCCTTGCCGCGTCCCTTCGGCTTATCTGGCTGTGTCACCACCGCCGCTACTTCATGCCGACTCTGATAGAGCGCTTCCAGTGTCGGAACCGCAAAATCCGGTGTTCCCATAAATACGATCTTCATATCTGCCTGTCACCCCACTCTTGTTTCTCTCATTCTGCCAATGTGCTTTATTCTTCCTCTGCCGTTACATCCTCTAACGGACCTTCTACCAACTCCACATACAGATGTCCGTGCAGATGATCGCACTCATGGCAGATCGCACGTGCCAGGAAATCATCTGCTTCCAGGACAAACTCTTCCATTTTTTCGTTCAGCGCGCGTACCTTTACGTGGCTCGGACGGGTTACCATACCAGCCTTGCCCGGAACGCTTAAGCAGCCTTCCTGACCAGTCTGGCTGCCGGACATTTCCTCGATGACCGGATTGATCAGGACATACTGGTTGCCGTCCTCCACGTCGATTACTACGATCTGTTTGCGGATACCGACCTGCGGTGCTGCCAGACCTACGCCGCCGGCTGAATACATCGTGTCAAACATATCCTCTATCAGTTCAAGTGTGTGATCGGTTACCTCCGTCACTGCCTTACACTCTTTTTTCAGTACCTCATCGCCAATAGTTCTAATTGACCGGATTGCCATTTTATACACTCTTCCTCTCTATGATATATCGTATTGAATCTGGACCGCCTGCCATTTTGTATCTGCGGCAGCCAGGGTTTCAATCTGACCCCTGATTTGATCCAGTATAGCACATTTTTCACACTTTATATATAAAATTTTTCTGTAGATGTCATTAACTTTGTATACCGGTGCCGGAACCGGACCGATACACTCGGCACTTTCGCGCAGCCGCCGCGCCGCCATTTCCGCACATTCATCCAGCACCGCCTCATCGCCGCAGGCAAAATAAACCGCAGCCATCTGGCAGACTGGTGGATAATGAAGCAGCCTCCGGTAATTGATCTCATGGCTGTAAAACAGCTCATAATTCTGCGCCGCTGCCGCCTGCACGGCATAGTGTTCCGGCCGGTACGTCTGGATGACCACATCGCCGGGCTTCCCGGCGCGTCCCGCTCTGCCAGCCGCCTGCGTCAGAAGCTGGAACGTCCGCTCCGCGCTGCGGTAATCCGGCGTATTTAAGGAAAGATCCGCCGCCAGGATTCCGACCAGCGTCACTCCCGGAAAATCATGCCCTTTTACAATCATCTGCGTGCCGATCAGGATATCTGCCTCACGATTTGCAAATGCCTCCAGAATCGCTTCATGTCCGCCTTTTTTTGCCGTTGTATCCGCATCCATCCGCAGGATCCTCGCATCCGGAAACCGAATTTTCGTAAATTCTTCCATCTTCTGCGTTCCGGCCCCAAACCCGGCAATATACGGTGATCCGCAGGACGGACACTGCTTCATCAGTGGAATCGTATAGCCGCAGTAATGACAGACCAGACGGTTCTTCCCGTGTAGTGTCAGGGAAACATCACAATGCGGACAGGTCACCGCCTTTCCGCAGGAACGACAGGAAACAAAATTGGAATAGCCGCGCCGGTTCATAAAAAGCATCGCCTGCTCGCCACGTGCGAGTCTCTCTGTCAACATTGCATCCAACGTCCGGCTGAACACCGATTTATTGCCTGCCTGCATCTCCGCACGCATATCAGCGATCTGTACCTTCGGCAGGATACTTCCCGCCACTGCCCGGTGATGCAGGGGCAGAAGCACATATTCGCCATTCTGCGCCCGCAGATACGATTCCAGAGAAGGAGTCGCTGAGCCCAAGACCAGCGAAGCCCCGGAAAGCCGGGCGCGCTCCGCCGCTACTTCCCTTGCATGATAGCGCGGCATCGTCTCGCTCTTATAGGCGCCCTCATGTTCCTCGTCGATCAGAATCAGTCCCAGATTGGAAAATGGGGCAAACAGCGCCGACCGCGGTCCGATCATCACGGAAACCTCGCCCCGCGCCGCCCGTTCCCACTGATCATAGCGTTCTCCCGCAGAGAGACGGGAATTCAGAATCGCGATCTGATCGCCAAATCGCCGGTAAAACCGCATCACCGTCTGATATGTCAGCGAAATTTCCGGGATCAGCAGAATCACCTGCTTTCCATCCCGCAGGACACGCGCCATCAGCTCCATGTAGACTTCGGTCTTTCCACTTCCCGTAACGCCGTGAATCAGATACGTTTCACGTTTCCCCGTCTCATAATCCTCACAGAAACGGTCAACCGCCGCCTGCTGCTCTTCATTGAGATGCACGGTCTGTCCGGCTGGACGCGGCAGTTTTGCATGGTTTAACCCGCGTTCCTCACGGGAAACTTTCACTGAAAGCTGTCCCTGTTCCTCCATCGGGCGGATCGTCGCCAGGGTCAGGTCAAGCTCCCGTCGGGCAAATTCCATCGGAATATCCAGATTGTCCCGGAATGCCTCAAGGAGCCGCACCCGCGCCTTATAATGCCGCTTCTGTGCCGCCAGGATTGCCGCTTCCAGCTCTTCCTGGTTTAAAAGACAATGCAGCGTCTTTTTCTCGCGCGGTTTTATCTTTTCCTTGACGGGAAGTACGGTTTTGAGCGTCTGGTTCATCGTCGCGCCATAACGTTCCCGCATCCACCACGCCAGACGGATAAGCTGAGATTGCACCGACATACTGCCCGGTGCGATCCCAGCTATCTCCTTGATGCGGGATGGGTCATACTCCGCCGTATTTCCCATTCCCACCACATATCCAGTCCGAAGTGAATTACCCTTTCCAAACGGTACCGTCACGCACGTTCCCGCCGTAATCTCCTCCGCCAGCTGCGCCGGAATCCGGTACTGAAACGGGCGATCCACCTTCTCATGGGATATATCTATAATAATATCCGCGTATTGATACGCCATGATTCCTTCTCTTTCTATTTCTAATTCAAGTCGAACGTCCGTGAGATTTAGCGCGTGATTCTGGTCAGCGAAGCTGACATATTCTTTACAGAATCACTGCGCATCCTCGCGGAGCGTTTATCTCAGTCGGAGAATGGACTCCTACTGAGACAAACTTGCTATTACTTACCACCTGAAGAGGTGGGAGTCTTCTCGACTGAGATAAACCTCGCTGCCGTCTCCCCCAGCTTCATACTGTTGGAACCCTTAAACAGGACTGCATCTCCCTCACCGATCTGTGCATCCAGCCAGTCAAGCATATCTTCTTTTTCGTCCTCTTCAAACGAAACGACATGCAGATCCGGTTTGACTTTCTTTGCTCCCTCGGCGATCGCCTGCGCCAGTTCGCCATATACAACCAGGATATCGACCGGTTTTTCCGCCAGAAACGCACCAACTTCACGGTGGAACTGAATCGTATTCTCTCCCAGTTCCTTCATATCCGCCAGAACCGCAATTCTGCGTCCTGCCGGCAGGGAAGAAAGCACACCTATCGCCGCTTTCATCGAATCCGGGCTTGCATTGTAGGTATCGTCCACGATCGTATAACCATTTTTATGATAAATCTGCTGACGGTTCTTGAACCCGCCAAATTCAAGCAGCTTTTCCGCTGCATCGGCAAGCGGCACACCGTAGGCATCCGCAACCGCCAGGGCAGCCAGCGCATTCATGACATTGTGCTCGCCCATAACAGTCAGCTTCACCGGGACGCGCACCTCGCCGTGTACCATCGTAAAGGACGGAAATCCATCCGGATATGAAAGATCCTCGGCGCGGTAGTCGTTATCTGCTCCAAGTCCATAACGGACGGTATGGCAGCCTGCTTTTGCATGCACGGTGGAAAGCATATCATTATCTCCATTTACAAACAGGATTCCGCCTGCCTTCATACCGTCCTGGATATGCAGCTTTTCTTTTAAGATATTCTCGCGGGAGCCCAGATTCTCAATATGCGTCACACCTATATTCGTCATGACTGCCGAATCCACCGCCGCAATCTCCGCGATCACCGCCATCTCGCCCGGCTCACTCATTCCCAGTTCCAGCACGCCGATCTCATCATTCTCAGAAATCTCCGAGATCGTGAGTGGCACACCGATCTGGCTGTTGTGGTTTGCCGGTGTCTTGAATGTCTTATATTTCGCTGAAAGCGCCGCCGCCACCATTTCGCGCGTCGTCGTCTTTCCCACGCTGCCGGTGATACCAACTAACGGGATAGAAAGACGTGCCCGCAGGCAGCGCCCGATCGTCTGCAATGCCAGTTTCGTATCTTTCACCTGGATCAGCGCGCCGTGAAAGCCCTCCGGTGCCGCCTCATGCTCCGAAGTCAGTGCGGCTGCCGCCCCATTGTCCATCGCCTGAACCAGGAAACGATGCGCGTCTGATTTCTCCCCGATCAGCGGAACAAACAGATCCGCCCCGCGCATACTCCGGGAATCAATGCTGATGTGTTTTAACTCCGTATCTGCATCTCCGCAGAGCAGTGTTCCCGACACTGCTTCCACGATATGTCTGACTGTAATATGGTCCATATTTTGCCTCCAAATTGATTACATATGCAGCTTCTTCACCGTCTCCTGCACTACTTCCCGGTCAAGGAAATGATAGCGCACGCCCTCGATCTCCTGATAATCCTCATGCCCCTTTCCGATGATCGCGATGATATCGCCATCCTCCGCATGGGACAAGCTGTACTCAATCGCTTCGCGGCGATCCGGGATTTCAACGTATTTGCCATCGGTTTTTGCAAGTCCGACCTTGATATCTGCCAGAATATCTTCCACTTTCTCAAAGCGGGAATTATCCGCCGTGATGATCGACAGATCTGCCAGCTTTCCGCCAATCTCTCCCATCGAGTACCGGCGATCGCGCGCCCGGTTGCCGCCGCATCCGAAGACGCAGACGAGACGCTTCGGCTTGTAGTCGCGCAGCGTCAGAAGAAGACTTTCCATGCTGACCGCATTGTGGGCGTAGTCAACGATCACGGTGCACTTTGCTGATTTATATACAATCTCCATCCGTCCATCGACCTGGATATGTTCCAGCGCATGGCAGACTTTCTCCTTCGGCAGGTCAAAGAAGCTGCACACGCCCGCTGCCGCCAGCGCATTGTCCACGTTAAATTTGCCCGGAATGCCGACACGCAGATCGCTCTCATATCGTCCATGCGTCTGAAATTCGACGCCCACGAAATCATGTTCGCGTACATAGTGAATGTCATCCGCTGTAAAATCAGCCGCCTGTTCCAATGAAAAGGTCAGGATCTCTGCTGTCGCCCCTTCTACGATCGCATCAAAGTGCGGATCATCGCGGTTGACGAGCGCTGTCCGGCAGTTTTTCAAAAGCTGCTTTTTGTAGTAAAGATATTCTTCAAAACTTGCATGTTCATTCGGGCCAATATGATCATTGGAAATATTCAGGAAAATTCCATAATCAAAGAAAAGTCCATCTACCCGGTGCATCAGGTAGCTTTGGGAAGAAACCTCCATCACGATGTAACGGCAGCCCGCTTCCACCATTTTTGCAAAATATTCTTGTAAAATGTAGGATTCCGGCGTCGTATTTTTGGTCGGATAATGATTCTCACCGATCACAGCGCCGTTCGTTCCGATGAGACCCGTCTTCTGTCCGGCTGCCTCCAGAATCGCCTTGATCATATAAGTAGTAGTCGTCTTTCCCTTCGTGCCGGTCACACCGATCGCCGTCATCTTCCGCGCCGGATAATCAAAACGTGCCGCCGAAAGAAGCGATAGCGCGTTCCGTCCATTCTCCACCTGAATGACCGTCACGTTCTCAGGCGCCTCAACCGGATGCTCGACCACCAGAACCGGCGCGCCCTTTTCAACCACATCCGGGATAAAGGTATGCGAATCAACGTTTGCCCCGCGCATACACACAAACACCGTCCCCGGCGCCGCCTTTCTTGAATCGTAGACCACCTCGTCAACCTCCGTCTCCAGGCTGCCCTGCAATAATGTATACGGCAATTCTTTCAGCCAGCTTTTAAGCTTCATAGGATACCTCCTGATTTTGATATTTTATAATGATTCCGCTTTTTAATATCCTTCTTCCATCATGTTTTCAAACTGCTCCATGCTCATCAGCACCTTACGCGGCTTCGTGCCTTCTTCCTCACCGACCACGCCTGCATCTGCAAGCTGATCCATGATACGCGCGGCACGGTTGAAGCCAATCTTAAACATACGCTGCAGCATGCCGATGGATGCTTTGTCTTTCTCAATAATAAATTTACCTGCCTGTGCAAAATAGGCATCGCGCTCACCGCCGCCAAAGCCCGCATCCATCGCCGTCGAACGGATCTTGGACTCAACCTCGGCGCTGTACTCTGCGGTCAGCCCCTCCTGTTTCAAAAATCCGACCACATCCGAAACCTCATTGTCGGACACAAACGCGCCCTGTACACGCTGCGGTTTCTGATAGCCCGACGGATAGAACAGCATATCGCCCTTTCCGAGCAGTTTCTCCGCGCCGTTCATATCAATAATGGTACGGGAATCCACTCCGGAAGAGACGGAAAAAGCAATTCTCGACGGAATATTTGCCTTGATCACACCGGTGATGACATTGACCGATGGTCGCTGCGTCGCAATCACCAGATGAATGCCCGCTGCACGCGCCAGCTGTGCCAGACGACAGATCGAATCTTCTACTTCGCCCGGCGCTACCATCATCAGATCGGCAAGCTCATCCACGATAATGATGATCTGTGGCAGTTTCTCCGGTTTCTTCGGATCGTCGATATCCGCAACCGACTCAACCTTGGCATTGAAACCCTTAAGATCGCGCACGCCGTATTTTGCAAACTTCTGGTAACGGTCGGTCATCTCTGCCACCGCCCAGTTGAGGGCGCCGGACGCCTTTTTCGGGTCGGTCACAACCGGAATCAGAAGATGCGGAATACCGTTGTATACACTTAACTCAACCACCTTGGGGTCGATCATGATGAGCTTGACCTCGCTCGGCTTCGCTTTATAAATCACACTCATGATCAGCGTATTGATGCAGACTGATTTACCCGATCCGGTCGCACCCGCGATCAGAAGATGCGGCATCTTCGCAATGTCGCTGACAACCGTCTGACCTGCGATATCTTTTCCGACCGCGAATGCCAGCCGGGACGGATATTTCTTAAATGCCTCTGACTCCAGCAGATCGCGCAGCAGAACCACATGGTTCTCCTTGTTCGGAACCTCGATACCGACCGCCGCCTTGCCAGGAATCGGTGCCTCGATACGGATGTCCGCCGCTGCCAGATTTAACTTGATATCATCCGCCAGAGCTACAATCTTGCTGACCTTGACCCCCTGCTCCGGGTGAAGCTCATAGCGGGTAACCGTCGGTCCACAGCTGATGTTTGTAACCGTCACGCCCACGCCGAAGTTCTGGAGCGTCTGCTGCAGCTTGATCGCTGTCTCCCGGTACTCCTGATCCGAGAAATCGGTCTGTCCCGTGCCGCGTTTTAAAAGAGTCAATGGCGGGAATATGTATTCTTTCTGGATCTTCTTTTCTTCCTCTTCCTTGCGCTCGATCTGCTCTGGAACCGTCAGTTCCTCAACTGGAAGTGCTTTTCGTTCTTCCCGTTTCTGCTCCAGTTTTTTCTGTATCGCCTCTGTATCTGTCTCGATCACCTTTCCGGATGCGGTCACGACCGTTTTGGAATCCTCCGGGACAAAGAAACTGCCCTTTGTCTCGCCCCGCTCTGATTCCAGCGTCTTATAATAGCCATCGATTGGTTCGGAATCCGTTTCCCCAGATATAGGTTCGTTCCATTCATCCTCATTCCCCATCGAAACGGTTTCCCACTCGTTTTCCGATGGCTCAAAGACATCCTGATGCCCTAAATCTGTATGAACCTCCTCTGCGGTCAAACCGGGGGCCGCCTCCGCAGCCGGTCTCTCCCGTGTCTCTACCGGATAATAGCCTGGACCTTTCTGACTCTCGCCGCCGGCAAATTCTTCCATCGTCCGGGTATCACGGCGTACATACAGGCGTTTCAGAAGCTGGTCGCTCGCACTGTCCTCTGTCTCTGCGGGCTCCTTTGCAAATTCTGTCTCTCTTACCGCCCGCGCCGTCTCGCGCTCCGCTTCTTCCTGAAGCTGGGATTCTGAACCAGCGTATGCATATGGATCCTGCTCCGATTCCACTGGTTCTTCTTCGCACTCCACCGGATCTTCTTCATACTCCACCGGTTCCGGTTCTACCGCTCCGCCACCGTGGAATATCTGCCCGCGAAATACATCTGCCGGATTCTCCTTCTCTACTCCCTGTCCGGAATCCTGTGCAGATTTTTTCCCTCTGCCGGAACATCGGTCCAATCATCATAAGCCGCTGTCTCATCCTGCAAGTTTTCCTGTCTTCCATGCATCTCACGGAATTCCTCCAGTGCGTCCTCCGGTCCCAGCACGGTTCCCTCCGGGACTCCTTCCGAGAAATTCCGCATCACTGGCAGCTCGGTCAGCTTGGCGCCCTCGAGATCAACGCCACGGACCCGCTGCTCCTCCCGCAGACGGCGTTTTTCTTCCTTTTTCTCCTCATGTATCTCACGGCGGCGGCTCATATCTTCTTTCGCATACTCATATGCCCTTCCGCTGCCCTGTTTAACGAAGTTACCAGGGAACGCTCCGTAATGCACACAGCACCGAGTGCCAAAAGCAGCAGCAGAATCAGAACTGCTCCGATCGTTCCCACTGTTCCGCACAACAGCAGCATCAGAATGCCACCGATAAAGCCGCCTCCACCTGCCTGCGCGTAATAATCGCCCAGATTCCAGTCCAGATGCTGACCGCCTCCCATGAGAAGCTGGGAAAGTCCGCAAAGTGCCAGAAGCACCTCGCCAACCGCCACCAACTTGGCTACGGCTTTCTGGTTGCCTCGGTTTGAAAGATAAAAACAAGTTCCCATAAATAAAAGGAATGGCACCAGATACCCCATCACGCCGAATACGCCAAGCAGAGTCGATCGCAGAAAACTTCCGACAAAGCCGCAAAGCCCGAAATTGCTCAAAAACAAAAGTACCGATATTGCAAATGATACAATAATCGCCACTTCCGTTCCCATAAATGCCCCTGTACCACTTTTCTCCACCGGCTCCGGCGCCTGGCTGGCGCGGCTTCGGCTTCCTGTTCCTTTCGCGGTGCCTTTTCCGGACGAAGCTTTCTTCTTCCCCCCACTCTTTTTCTCGTTCAGCGTCCCCTCCGCTTTCTTCGCCGCAGGGGACTTTCTGGATCGCCCGGCTTTTTTCTCTGTCCCAGCTGTTTCCCCGGCACGCTCTGTACTCTGTCTTTTCCTGCTTGTATCTGCCACCTGTCTCATGCCTCCAATATTTCCCATGTATCTGCGGTTCCTCCTGTTTCACAAAATACAGCCTCCCGCAGACTGCTTTTCTCATTTTACATTCTTATTATCTCATTCAGTATACCCAAATTCAGGGAAAAAAGCAACGCTTTCCTAAAATTTTCGCACGTATGTTCTACTTTCTTTTCAGATTTTCACTAAAATCCGTCTTCGTCATCCGGTCGTGTGCATCTATTTCTTGTTTCTTCCCATCGATCGCCCGG
Organism: Clostridium sp. AF22-10; assembly: GCF_003478725.1. Classification (NCBI taxonomy): domain Bacteria; kingdom Bacillati; phylum Bacillota; class Clostridia; order Eubacteriales; family Clostridiaceae; genus Clostridium; species Clostridium sp. AF22-10. Next base: position 32,733 of record NZ_QUFZ01000019.1, on the reverse strand, counting down.
TTCAGCCATGCAAGCGCTTCCCGGATCCCGCCGCATTCATCGATCAGTCCCTCCTGGACCGCCTCCCCGCCAACCAGGACCGTTCCCAGATCTTTTGTCATCATCTCCGTATTGAGCATCAGGCTCCGGAGGCGCTCATAGGAGATCTGACTGTGTCCGGACACAAAGCTTAAAATACGATCCTGAATCATTTCAAAATAATCATACGTCTGCACGGCACCGATCACCATCCCCGTCATCCGTACCGGATGTACCATCATCGTCCCGGTCGGGACAATAAAAGAGTGATCGACCGCCACTGCGAGCGGCACACCGATCGAATGGCTGTCCCCGATGACCAGTGAAACGGTCGGTTTGCTGAGCGAAGCAATCATCTCCGCGAGCGCCAGTCCACAGCTTACATCGCCGCCCACCGTGTTAATCAGGACTAAAACTCCCTCCGTCTCACCGCTCTCCTCGATCTCCGCCAGCTTAGGCAGAATATGCTCATATTTCGTCGTTTTCGTATTGCCGGACAAATTTTCATGTCCCTCTATCTCTCCGATGATCGAGATTAATTCAATGTGATTGCCATTCTTTCCCGTAATATCCGTCTGTCCATTTTCACGCTTCTGAACCGGATCCTCCTGCGCCTGTTCCCGGCTTTCTCCCGCCTTATCTGTCTGCTTGTCCCACGCTTCATTTTCCCATTCCCTGTTTTCACGATTTGCCCGAATCATATTTTCCTCTTTTCTGCGCTCTTTCCATCTTACACGCGGATTCAATGTTTTTCTCAACTGCCTAATTCATTCTTAGTATTCTGTCTTCCTATTATCTTTATTCACTGAAACCGCTTTTTATACAAACAAGGATGTGCCTTGGCACATTCGGGCGTCTCGCGCGGTCACTTGCGACATGTTTCTGCTTCGCGCGAGTGCGCATCCCCGCGATGCGTTTTTTATTTCATAGGACACAATTTCCTATGAAACAGAAAAAGAGAGCTGGGAAAAGCTGCCTTTTCTCCCTGCTCTCTTTCAAATATTTTTTATTGACTTTCCATGGAATTAATCGCCCAGTACATTGACAATCTTCGCCGGGGTACGGTAATTCCAGGTGGAAATCTTGATACCATCCCTTGCATTCGATGCATGGCACACGCGCCCGCCGCCGATATAGAGTGCTACATGGTTGATCGTTCCACCGCTGTTTGTGTAGAAGATCAGATCACCCGGACGCATCTGGGAAGAACTGATACTTCTTCCTGCTCCCGCCTGGGAACCCGAATGATGCGGCAGGCCGACGCCGAAGTGTGCCATAACCGACATCGTAAATCCAGAACAATCCGTACCATTTGTCAAGCTGGTACCGCCCCATACATACGGATTCCCAAGGAACTGAGTCGCGTAGTTTGCGATCTGCGCACGCTTGGAGGAGCCGCTTGAAGATGCTTTCTGGCTGCCAGAACCACCGTTACCGCTGCTCTTGCTTCCAGAGCCTCCCTTGCTGCTCGCCGCCTTGGTCTCAGGCTCCGGGGTCTCCTCAACCGGTGTAAACTCGATCGCCTCATTTAACGCATACCGGACATCGACAAATTCAGTCGCTACATAGGCACTCGTCTCATCCAGTGCAATCTGCACCCAGCCATCCTGCTGGCTCATAACCGAATACCGCTCGCTGTTGGAAATCTGCGTCCAGATCGGCGCGTCCGTGTTCGGCTCCGTACGGGCATTCAGACGGTCAGTTGATACGATCGCCATCAGCTGTGCAACCTGCAGTGCCTCCTGCTTCGCCGCATCTCCAGTCAGAATAAATTCGGATTTAACATAGCCAGTAACCGGACCGGACTTGATCTTATACCAGCCGCCATCCTCGGTCGTTTCCAGAATCTCACCACCGGACTTGCTCGTCATCTTACCGATGATCTTCGCATCCTCCTTCGGCTCCACGCGGATATTTAAGTAGTTATTGACATTGGAAATACCCAGATTGTCATACATATTGAGAACCATCGTCCGCAGATCCAGCTTACGCGCTTCATTTAACGCATAGCGCACATCCACATAATCCGCTGAAATATAGCCCCCGCTGATCTGAATCCAGCCGTCCTGCTCGCTGACAATGGAATAACGCTCATTTTTCAGCGCCTGTTCCAGCACCTGCGCGTCCTCACTCGGCTCACTCCGGATATTCAGCTTGTCAGTCGTGATGACCGCCATCTTCTTGACCAGCTCAAATGCCTCTGTTTTTGCCGCCTCGCCGGTCTGTACAAATTCTGAACTGATGTAGCCCTCCAGACCGCCGGAAGATATCTGATACCAGCCTTCCTGGGAATCGTCCAGAATCTCGCACGCACTGCCGCCCATCAGTTTGCCAATGACATCGGAGGTTGTACTGGCGCTCTCACGCATATTAAGATAACCAGATACATCCACAATACCCAGATTCTGGTAGGACTCGACTACATTTTTCTTTTCTTCGTCCTCTTTTGCCTGTTCCTCATCCTCCGGCAGCGTCTCTCCGATCACGGTTTCCTGCACCTCTGCCTCGGATGCCGATGCCACCCGGGCGTTTCCAGAACCTCCGAACGTGCCGCCCTGTGCCAGCTTCACGATGATAACCAGCGCCAGCACCACAATGACAGCACAGCCTCCGATCATGAACCAGTGCATTGGATCTTTGCCATTTCGTCTCTGTCGTACTTTCTGCAGGCGTTCTTTATAATCTTCTGTCTTTTGCTCTTCCATCTTATCCTCTCCCTATCAGTCTCCCAGCATATTGACAATCCGGTACGGATTCCGGTAATTCCAGGTTGAAATCTTGATGCCGCTTCTCCGGCTCGCCGCATGGACGATCTGACCATTGCCAATGTACATCGCCACATGGTTGACCGTTCCCTTGCGATTCGTATAGAAAATCAGATCGCCCGGACGCATCTTCGAAGAATCAATCTTCGTACCCGTCCGCGCCTGTTCCCTGGACACCCGCGGCAGGGACACGCCCGCCACATGGCTGTATACATACTTTGTAAAACCAGAACAGTCTACGCCCGAATGCGGGTCATTGCCGCCCCAGACATAACGGTTTCCGACAAACTGAAGCGCATAGTTGACAATCTGGGTCCGCAAGGATTCCTTTTCTTTTAATGGGGTAAATGGGATCGCCTCCGGCAATGCATAACGCACATCTACGAAATCAGTCGCCACATACGCACTCGTCGTATCGAGCGCAATCTCGACCCAGCCATCCTGCTGGCTTATAACGTCGTAACGCTCATTGTTAGAGATCTGCGTCCAGATCGGCGCATCCGTGCTCGGCTCCGTGCGGGCATTCAGGCGGTCGGTTGAAACGATCGCCATCAGTTCTGCAACCTCCATCGCCTCCTGCTTCGCCGCATCTCCTGTCAGGATATACTCCGCCTTCACATATCCAGTGACGGGACCCGACTGGATCTTATACCAGCCGCCGTCCTCGCTCGTCTCCAGAATCTCTCCGGCAGACTTGCTCGTCATCTTACCGATGATATTGCCATCCTCACTTGGCTGATCGCGCACATTCAAGTAATTATCCACACTGGAAATACCCAGATTTTTGTATAAATTCAGCACCATCGCACGCATATCCAGCTTCCGCGCCTCATTGAGTGCGTATTTGATCTCCGCATAATCCGTGGAAATGTAACCGCTCGAAATCTGAATCCAGCCATTCTCCGGCTCACCCTCGACCACATAGCGCTCATTTTTCAATGCCTGACCGACAACCTCAGACTCCGTGTTCGGCTCTTTTCGGATGTTCAGGGAATCTGCCGTGATGAGCGCCCGCTTTTCAACCAGTTTCAACGCTTTTTTCTTCGCCTCATCCCCGGTCAGGACAAACTCTGAGCTGATATAACCGGAAATACCGCCAGATTCGACCTGATACCAGCCTTCGGCTGAATCATCCACGATCTCACACGCACTGTCGCCCATCAGCTTGCCGATGATGTTGCCGTCCGTGCTCGCCGTCTCACGCATATTCAGATAACCGGACACCTGCACGATACCCAGATTTTTATAGGAAGCTACCACTGCTTCTTTCTCTTTGATCTCCTCCGCTCTGGACTCTTCGGATGCCTCGTCCTTCGAAAGCTCTGATGCTGTCGCCGCCCCATTCTTTGCAGTTCCGGCTCCCGCCTGACGGCTGAGCAGGGACTTGCCTGCAAATGCTGCAACTGCAAGAGCAATCACCACCCCTGCTGCTATCACTCCGAAGCGCAGATTCTGACTCTTATCTTCGCCCTGGCGCCTGCGCGAATGTCCCGCGGATTCCCGGACCGGATTTGGTGTCTGATCCTGAGCTGGCTCTGATTCCTGACTCTGAACTGCTTCCGGCTCTTGAATCCGCTCCGCCGCTGGCACCTGTTCTGACTCCTGCGTTTCTTTTTTGTTTTCTTCTTCTAACATATGGATCGCTCCTGATTTTTCTTGAAATTATGACTTAATATCTTAAACGTAATTTTTATTTTATCATATTCGTAGGGAATTGCCAAGGAAGGATGTGGAGGAAAAAATGAATTTTCTATAAATGAATTATTACAGAAGTGTTAAGTTGTAGATAAACGGTTAAGTCGTGAAAGGGGGAATTAGTTGGAAATATGGGAGAGGAGAATGCACGGCTACCTAGTGAGAAAGAATGCCCTCCGACCGCTCGCGCCGCCGGAGGGCATTCTTTCTCACTTATAGTCGTGGTTTTTAATTTGTTGACCCACTTTTCATTCCGTATACTTTTTGTCTGTTATCGGTTAATGATTTTGATAAAAGCCTTCAAATCTTATAACCCCTGCTTATTTGGCAAGCATCATACGGTCATTCGCAAATTCTTCTCCGCTTACCTTTTCAAATCTCTCTAACAGGTCTTCTACCTGCAGATTCTTCTTCTCTTCCCCTGCTACATCGTAGATAATCCGACCTTCGTGCATCATAATCAGACGGTTGCCGATCTGAATCGCATCTTTCATGTTATGGGTAACCATAAGCGCGGTCAGATTTTGTTCATCTACAATCTTTTCGGTGAGATCGAGGACTTTGCGGGCTGTTTTGGGATCGAGGGCGGCGGTGTGTTCGTCTAAAAGAAGGAGCTTTGGCTTCTGGAGGGTTGCCATCAGAAGGGTGAGCGCCTGGCGCTGTCCGCCGGAGAGTAAGCCCACTTTGCTGGTCATACGGGTCTGAAGCCCCAGGTCGAGCTGTGCCAATGCCTCACGGTAGAAGTCCTTTTCATTCTTTTTGATGCCCCAGCCGAGTCCTCTGGATTTGCCGCGGCGCAGTGCCATGGCAAGGTTTTCCTGTATCTCCATATTGGCGGCGGTGCCGCGCATCGGATCCTGGAAGACTCTGCCGATATATTTAGCGCGTTTGTATTCTGGTTCTCTGGATATGTTTACGCCATCGATCTCGATTTTACCGGAATCGATCGGATATACGCCTGCGATCATATTTAACATGGTAGATTTTCCAGCACCGTTTCCGCCGATGATCGTCACGAAATCGCCCGGTGCCAGGTGTAAGTTGATACCGTTTAAGGCTTTTTTCTCATTAACAGTTCCTTTATTAAAAGTTTTCTTTACATTTGTTATCGTCAGCATTACTCCTCACCCCCTTCTGAATAATCTTTTCTCAGCCGGTATTTAGCGAGTGCTACCGGAATACAGAGTGCCAGTGCTACAATGACAGCAGAGAGCAGCTTCATGTCGTTTGCATCCATACCCATGCGGAGTACAACCGCACGGATCACAAAGTAAATGACCGAACCGACAACCACGGAAGTCAGTTTCCAATAGAAAGAGGTCAATCGTCCCATCAGGACTTCGCCGATGACGATCGCCGCCAGACCGATGACGATAGCACCGGTACCACTTCCAACATCACCATATTTCTGGCTCTGGCAGACAAGTGCGCCGGAGAGACCGACCAGACCGTTGCTGACCATCAGGGATAAAAGCTTCGTCATACGGGTGTCCACGCCCAGCGCGCGCACCATATCCTCGTTGTTACCGGTTGCACGCATCGCACTTCCGATCTCGGTTCCGAAGAACCAGTAAAGAAACAGAATAGCCGCCACAGCCAGCACAATTCCAACGATCATCGATGCCTGTGCCTGGGTCATCCCGAAGGAAGCAGCCAGACCGCTGATAAGTGTCTTGACTTTCAGAAGCGGCAGATTGCTCTTTCCTCCCATGATCCGGAGGTTGATCGACCAGAGGGAAATCTGAGTCAGAATTCCTGCCAGAATCGCTGGTATCTCAAATACAGTATGAAGAATACCCGTTACCGCACCAGCCACGACACCGGCTGCCGCCGCAACTAAAAGTGCCAGCACCGGATTTACTCCTTTGTTGACTACCAGGACTGCACAAACGCAGGCGCCCAACGCGAAGCTTCCGTCTACCGTCATATCCGCGATATCCATCAGGCGGAATGTAATATAAACTCCCAATACCATGATTCCCCAGAGAACGCCCTGTGCGACCGCGCCCTGCAGGGATACTAATAAACCGCTCAAACTTTTACCTCCCCGTGTTTTGTATTTTCTTCATCTGATTAACTGTAAAGACTGCCAGATCGGCATATTTATTTTATGCTTCTGATCTGACAGTCCATCTCATTTGAAGTTTAGGTCTTTCTGGTACTCTTTATTTCTCAAGTCCAGATACATCGATTCCCAGCGTCTGCGCTGTCTCTTCATTGACACTCAGCTCGCACTTGGAAGCGTCCAGATAACCGATCGGCATCTTAGAAATATCGGCGCCCTCAGTCAGGATTTTAACGGCCTGCTCACCGGTCATGTAGCCTAACTGGTAGTAATCAATACCGTAAGTAGCAAGACCGCCTGCATCTACCATGCCTTTCTCGCCGCAGATAACCGGAAGTTTATTCTCATTTGTTACCATCGTTACGGTTGCCATACCAGCTGCGATCATGTTGTCGGTTGGTGTGTATACACAGTCTACATTGCCAACCATAGATTCTACAACGGTAGGAATCTCATTGGAATTGGAAACGGTGTAATCTTCATACTCAATACCAGCTGTATCAAGTGCTTCTTTCGCCATGTCAATCTGAAGAACGGAGTTTGCCTCCGCGCTGCAATACAGAAGTCCGACCTTTTTTACATCTGGAATAATCTGCTGCATCAGATCAATCTGCTCTTTAACCGGAGTCAGATCAGAAGTACCCGATACGTTGCCGCCCGGAACCTCGTTGCTCTCTACCAGACCGGAAGCCGCCGGATCGGTAACAGCGCTGACAAGAATCGGAATCGAATCCGTCACACCTGCAACTGCCTGTGCTGCCGGGGTTGCGATTGCAAAAATCAAATCATCTTTATCGTTGACCAGTTTCTCTGCGATCGTCTGGCATGCAGACTGCTCGCCAGCTGCATTCTGCTGGTCGATCTCATATTTGATGCCTGCATCGTCCAGCGCTGCCACGAAGCCCTCATTGGTCTTATCCAGTGCCACATGCTGGGTCAGCTGTAATACGCCAATCTTATAGGTCTCGCCGTCTGCTGTCTGCTCTGCCTCTTTGCTTTCTTCGCCTTCTGCGGACTCCGCTGCTGTCGTGTCCGTACTTGCTGTCTGTCCTCCGCAGGCTGCCAGGGATGCCGCCATCGCGCCAGCCAGCATCAGGGCTGCTAATTTCTTTGTCTTTCTCATAATATCATCCTCCTGAACCTTTTCAACGTATGTAACAGATTTTCCTCTTATGCTTCAAACCATGATTTATTTTTCGCTTTAAAGAGCTGAACTGTTACGCTTTAAAGCAATCATACTACAAACTCCAAAAAGAGTCAACCTAAAATTCCGCTATTTTATAGGGAATTTAGGTTGACTCTTTTTTATTTTGCTTCCGCGATCTGCAGTTTCACCGTAAACGTTGAACCTTTTCCGACTTCCGACTCTACCTTCACGCTTCCATGATAAAAATTCACGATATGCTTGACGATCGAAAGACCAAGCCCGGTGCCGCCCTGTTTGCGGCTGCGCCCTTTATCCACCCGGTAAAACCGCTCAAAAATACGGCTCTGGCTCTCCGCCGGGATGCCGACGCCGGTGTCGCGGACCGTCAGTATCATATCCGCGCCCCAGTGCTTGACCTGCACCCAGATTTCGCCGCCCTCGTTGTTATACTTGACCGCGTTTGTCAACAGATTGTTAAACAGCTCCTGCATCTGGCGCAGATCGGCACGAATCGTGAAATTCTCGCACTCTTTATGGACTGTGATGCCGCGCGACGCCGCCTGCGCGGCAATCGAAGACAGGCTGTCCTCCAGCAGTTCCACCGTGCGGATCGTCACAATATCTGCTTTCGCACCGCGCGATTCCAGACGGGAGATCATCAAAATATCATCCACCAGGTTCGTCATCCGCATTGCCTCTTTTTTTATGCGTCCCAGAAAATCACGTGCCGTGCCCGGATCCTGTGCCATGCCGCTTTCCAAAAGCTCGACGTAACCGCGGATCGAAGTGATCGGTGTTTTCAGCTCATGCGATGCATTGCTGAAAAACTCCTGCCGGATCTGTTTTTCTTTCTCAATGCGCTCCAGATATTTCTTCATATTTCGGGACATCCGCGTCGTCGTGTCCGCTATGACATTGATCTCCTCATACGGGCATTTTTCAAACTGAAAACGCGTGTAGTCGTCATCCATCCGCACCATTTCACTGGAAATTTCCTGCAAAGGACGCGTGATGGACTGGGAAAACCGTTCCGCCTCCATTGCCGATGCAAAAAAAGCTATTCCAAAGCTCAAAAAAGCGGCCGGAATCAACATCAGGATATATTCACCCAAACCGGTTGAACAGGCAGAAAGGCGCAGTATGTATTTGCCGTCCGATGAACGGATCGCCGCGTACGCCATCTGCATTCCTAACGTTCCGGAGCGCCGCACCGAATATCCATAGCCCGTCGCCAGCGCATCCTTCACTTCCTTGCGCTCCAGATGATTTTCCATCTGATTCACCTGCGCTACTTCCGTATCAGCCACCACCGTGCCATCCATCCGGATCAGCGTATAACGGCTATTATTGTCGTTCGTAAGGTCGCTCAAATCCATCAGCTGTTCTTCCACATTTCCCGTATAATCCAACATACGGTCAACGGATTCCAATGCAAAATGCATGTCCTCCCTTGACCGTTTGAGCAATACACTGCTGGTAACCACCAGAGCGATAAATGTATTCAGAACCAGCGCCAAGAATAACAGATGAATAAATTTCGTCAAAATCGCTTTTCGCATCGTTTCATCACTTTCCCGCTTCTTTTTCCTTTAAAAACCGATAGCCCACGCCGCGCACTGTCTTGATCTGGGCTCCGGCGTCATGCAGCTTCTGCCGGAGTGTCTTGATGTGCATATCCAGCGTTCTCGTCTCCCCATCATAGTCATAGCCCCAGATATGGTCGAGAAGCTCGTCGCGCGTCACCACCCGGTTGATATGTTCCATGAGATATGTTAAAAGTTCAAATTCTTTGAGCGTCAGCTCCGTCCGGTCGCCGCAGGCAATCACCTCTCGCGTCTCCCGGTTGATGCTGACTTCACCGATCGTCAGGCTGGAAACCTCCTCTTTTGCAGGTTCCACCCGCTTTAAAAGGTTTCTGACGCGCGCCGAAAGCTCCAGAATACCGAACGGTTTCGTCATGTAGTCGTCAGCACCGTTGTCAAGTCCCTGTACAATATCCATCTCACGATCCTTTGCCGTCAGCATCAGGACCGGGGCTGCGGAAAAGTCCGGCATCTCCCGGATCTTGCGGATCGCCGCCATGCCGTCCATCCCTGGCAGCATCCAGTCGAATACAAACATCGCCGGATACTCCCGCTGCGCCTCCCTGCCTCTCCGAAGCAGGGCCGAAAGGCTGTCAAGCGCTTCCTCTGCCGTCTCAAATCCGCTGGCGCAGTAACCGAAGTTTTCCAGTGCCACGCAGATCAGATTCCGGATATTTTCATCATCCTCAATCACATATATCCGATATTTCATTACTGCATCTCTTCCTTTACGTAGCCAGCTACATTCTTGGCATGATCCGCGATTCTCTCATAATTTGCCAGTGCATCCAGGAAGATAACACCGCCCTCAATCTTGCATTCTCCATTGGAAAGACGGTTCATATGGTTCTCGCGCATCTCCTCTTCCATACTGTCAACCTCTTCCTCCCAGCGGGCAGTCTGACGCACCTTCTGCATGTCATGCGCCTGACGCGCCTCCACGGACGCCTCGACCGATTTAAGCGTTGCATCTGCAATCGTCCGCAGCTCTTCCAGCGCCAGATCCGAGAAATCAATATTCACATTCTCAATCCGCTTCTTAGCAAGCTCTGCCAGGTTTTCACAGTGGTCACCGACGCGTTCAAGATCACCGATTGTATAATACATATTCTTAACAAGAAGATGCTGTTCATCATTTAAGGAGAGGTTGTTGATCTTTAAGAGATACTCGGTCAGCATTTTCTCCATGCGGTCGATCGTCTCTTCATTTTCAAATACCTGTTCACAGAAATTATTATCTGCATCCACCAGGGCTGCGGTTGCTATTTTTAAGTTAGCAACCGCTACTTTACCCATGTTGACAACCTCGTTGCACGCCGTCTCAATCGCAAAGGACGGAGTTTCGAGGATACGGTCGTCTAAGTGACGGATCATCTCGGTCTCGACACTGTTTGCCGACCACTCTTTCTCCGTCTCCTTTGGCTTCGGAACAATCACATCCGATGCCTTTACCAGGAAACCAGCAAACGGGAACATAATGCAGGTGTTGACAACGTTAAATATCGTATGGAAAATCGAAATTCCCACACTGTCCGCACGCGTCATCGCAAGCTCCGGATTCATCATAAACACGATGTATAAAGCGACGCCAAATACAACTGCACCCGTCACATTGAACAGAAGGTGAATGACCGCCGCACGCTTTGCCGTACGGGTCGTACCGATACAAGATAACAGCGCGGTCGCACAGGTACCGATGTTCTGTCCCAATGTAATAAAGACTGCTGACTGCCAGTTTACCATGCCGTTGATCGCCAGCATCTGTAAAATACCGACGGACGCGGAACTACTCTGGATGATTGCGGTAACTGCCAGACCGACTAAAATACCTAAAAGTGGATTCTGTCCCAGTACCCGGAAGGACTCGGAGAAGATCGGCGCATCCCGGTACGGCTCAATCGAACCGGACATGAAAGAAAGACCGATAAACAGGAGTGCAAAACCGATCAGGACTTCGGCACCCTCTTTTTTCTTGTGGCTCTTCGCAAACATCGTGATGAATGCGCCGATACCGAAGAGAACCGGTGCAAAGAACTCTGGCTTTAACACCTCGCCCCACTCACTCATCGACACAATCCAGCTCGTCACAGTCGTACCAATATTGGCACCCATGATGATGCCGGTCGCCTGCAAAAGATTGATAATTCCGGCATTTACGAAACCAACGACCATAACCGTCGTCGCGGAACTACTCTGGATGATCGCGGTAACGCCCGCGCCCACCAGCACGCCCAGCAAGCGGTTCGAAGTCAGGATCTCAAGCACACGTTGTAAACGGTTGCCCGCAAACTTCTGCAGACCATCCGCCATCGACTCCATTCCATACAGGAACATTCCCAGTCCTCCAATGAACTGAAAGAGTGTTCCCAAAGTACTAATAGACATACATATTCTCCCATCATCTTTTGATCTTTACACATAGTATGTCTTCACTATATCAAATAAATGTAAAAATAACCAGCAGGAAATGTAAAATCTGTGTAAAATTTGATATTCGCAACACTGTACTGCCTGAATGAGAGGATGGTTACAGGACAGCCCGGTATCACTCCTATGGTGCCGGGTTGCGAAAGCCGCCTTCCACAAACCGCCCGCTCGCAAACATCGCCTGAACAGCAGCCCGGTAGTCAGATAGCTTCTGTGCCTTCTTAATCTTCTTCAATTCTTTTTCACATTCTGGAAAATGGCACTGGAAATAATACCAGAGTTCCTTCATTTTAAACAAAGTATTCCGATCGCCAGACATGATTTCTGCATAACCGGTCAGGAGGCGATCGTGGAATTGCTGGAAGGATTGGAGATGAGTCGAGGATGGCAGATTCCGCACCTCTCCAAAAATCCACGGGCTCGCAACCGCACCGCGCCCAAACATCAGTGCGGCTAATTTCATTTTTTTCTGCGTTTCACCGCTATCAAATGCTTCATCTTGTCCTACAATTTCTTCCATAAGCGCAGACGCATCCGCCGCCGAAAAAAGATTTCCATTATAGCTGACCGGGCAGCGGCTCTGCTCCAGCGCATACGCAAATGACTCCATCCGTATTTTCCCCTTATAATAGTCCTCGCGCACTCTCGGGTGTACAATCAGTTCCTCCAGCGGATAGTGATTATAGATAGCAAGCAGGCGTGGAAATTCAGACGCTTCTTTCATGCCGATCCGGGTTTTGATCGACAAACGCACCGGCTTTCCATCCGACGCGTGGATTTTTTCCAATCCGTTGCAGACTTCCTCCAGAAACAAGCTCAAATCTTCCGGCTCGGCTAAAAATCCCGCGCCCTTTTTCTTCGTAACCACCGTTCCCGACGGACAGCCCAGGTTCAGATTAACCGTCCTATATCCATACTCCGCCAGTTCCTCGCAAACCCACAGAAAATCTTCCGTCGAATGCGTCAGAATCTGCGGGATCAGGCATAATCCCTGATTATGCTCTGGAAGAATATCGTTCCTCTCCCTGGATGTCAGCTTATGGCTGGAACCTGGCGCAATGAACGGACTGTAATACCGGTCAACGCCCCCATAAATGACTGCATGCGCCTGCCGGAATACGTATCCCGTGATTCCCTCCATTGGTGCAAAATCTAATTTTACACTCCTTGCATCGTTCGCGCTTATACGATTCGCGCCCACTTTTAATGCCTCTGGCTGAATCATTTTCTTCACACTTCATTTCCTCCCAGTGATATGATATAGATCGGATTCTGCCCTTTCATCAAATGACTGGAACCAATCTTCTCCGCTTTTGCAATCTGCATGGACAGAATCTCCGCCTCTATCCCGCGCTCTTTCAGGTAACTCATAAGCACTGTCAGAGACTCCAGCGCAATCAGGTTGATCACAATCCGGATATCTGGGTTCAAGCGGAACAATTCATCCAGAATCTCGCGCATCTGTCCGGTTGTTCCCCCGATAAATGCCCGATCCGGTCGGTGAACACTTACCTGTGCAAATGTCTCCGGCGCCTTTCCCGGCACGATCGTGACCGCCTCTGTTCTGGCTTTCTCACAATTTGCCCGGATCAGTTCAACCGCCTCTTCCTTATATTCAAACGCACACACATGAATCCCCGGACAGCTTACCGCCGCTTCCACACTGACAGAACCCGTTCCCGCGCCAATGTCCCAGAACTCACAGCCCTCATACAATTCCAGCTTGGACAATGACACGGTCCGCACCTCACTCTTCGTCATCGGGACCTTGCCCCGGATAAACCATTCATCTCGCATTTGCTACTCCCCATTTTCTTGATTCTCATATAAATTCACTCAATTGATATATTTTTGCTGACTCCCTTTGGCACATACATCCAGCCATTTTCGCAAAAAATCTGGACAGGATGCATAATAGAGATGCGGAAATCCGCCAATCTGTCCTCCCTTTTCATGGATGCAGCGCCAGCTTCGGTTTCCGGTCGGTTTGACTGCCTCCCAGTCGGTGCCCGGATCTTCGCTCTCCCAGTAATGGAACTCATGCCCGTGAATTTCCTGACCGGATGAGGTCAGCAGACGCACATAGCCAAACCGGCGCAGGCGGTTCGTCCGGTAAGCGTCAAATGGATAAACGCCAGCCATTTCCCAGTGTTTTCCATCGCTTCCTTCAAGAGTACGGTGTAAATATAAAAATCCACCGCATTCCGCCAGAAACGGCATTCCCGCCGCAATCGACCGCCGGATACTCTCACGCATCGCCGCGTTCTTTGCCAGCTCCCGTGCATAATTCTCCGGATAACCGCCGCCAAATAAAAGCCCATCCACTCTGTCCGGGATTTTTTTATCCCTCAGTGGACTGAAATAAACCAGCTCCGCCCCCATCTGTTCCAGAAGGCGGAAATTTTCCTGATAGTAGAAGCAGAATGCCTCGTCACGGGCAACACCGATGCGGACGCGCGAGGTGACTTTTTGCTCTTGACATGCTGGGAATTTCGCTATACTTTCCGCCTCCATTGATTCGTTTTCTGCTTTTTCTTTCTCTTTGTTTTCTATCCTCAATGGCAGCATCCCCGCTACTTCCAGCACCCGATCCACCGCGATCGACTTTTCCATCTGATCTGCCAATCGCCCGATCCGCTCGCGCAGCCGATCGATCTCGCCCGGCAGAAAAAGTCCCAGATGGCGGCTTTCCATGCGGTATTCCTCGGATTCCGGCAGATAACCAAGCACCGGAAGCCCCGACGCCTCTTCCACGGCTGCTGCCAGCCGCTCATAATACATCGAAGAAACCCGGTTCAAAATCACTCCGGCAATATGGCTTTTTTTCCGGAAATGTAAAATCCAGATGCCATTGCTGCCGCCGACAACGATGCGCCCTTACAGTCCAGCACCAGAATCGCCGGCGTGTCTGTGATCTCTGCAATCTCCCAGCTGCTGGCAGACGTTTCTGTTCCGCCCAAGCCGTCATAATAGCCCATGACACCCTCTAAAACTGCGATTCCCGCCTGTTCTTCCCGCACTGCATCCACCAAAACCTTCCGCACGCCTTCCGCCGGCAGAAAAAAGCTATCGAGATTTCGCCCAGGAATGCCGAGCACATAGCGGTGAAACATTGGATCGATATAGTCCGGTCCACATTTGCACGCGATCGGATTCAGACCGCGGCGGCGAAGGACTTCAAGCAGTCCGCAAGTCAGAAGGGTTTTTCCACTGCCGCTTTTTGGGGCGGCAAGCATGATACGTGGAAATACTCCGACAGAATCTGCAGGAAGCAAACGTTTATCTTCTTGTTCAAACCTTTTCAGCTGCTTTACATTCTTTATTTCATCCGTGACTTCCAGCAGTATCAAGCTCAAATCCGCAAATTCCAATTTTTTCATTTCTTCCGCGGTTCCGCTCCGGATCTGCTCTTCCGGGTACGATAAGTTTTCACCAACCGTCACCTGTACATTTCCATATCCCGCCTGTGTCAGACGTTCACAAAACTGTCCAGCTCCATTTTTGCCGCCCATGAGGATAAACGCACGCTTAGCCGGTTCTTCTGGATCACACAGACGTTTCATCACCCGATCGACAGACAATTCTCTTCCATGTGCGGAATAAATCGCCGCATCTTCCCAGTGCGTCCCCAGGCGTGCCGCCAGATAACTGACACAGGATGTACCCGGATAGACGGTAAATGGATAACCAGCTTCCCGCAGCCGCTCTGCCATCCTGGATGCCCCGCTGAAAAAGCCGGTATCACCCGAATACAGGATGACCGCCTGCTTCCATTCCGGGTGCTTCGATACAATCTGTATCACATCGTCAGGAAGATATGCTTTATAGCACTTCCTTTCTTTTTCCACCGCAGCCGCTGATTCCTGTCTGTTTTCAGCTTTTCCTTCCTTGCTAATCAGCAAATCATTCTGCAGCGCTCTCTCCGCGGATTCCAGCATACGCCCCGCGCCAATCAAGGCGTCACTCTCTCGAATTGCCCGAGGACTTCCCCTGTCATCTGGGACGGCTGTCCCATGCCAATTCCCGCCAGAATCAAATGTGTTTTTAACTCTCCAACCTTCCCCTCATCCGCCTTCTTCAGCACCTCCATCGCCTCTTCCAGCGAAATACCATCCTCCTCCGGTCTGCGGATCACAACCACTCTGGTTCCATTTTCACGCGCCGCTTCCACCTTTTCCTGAAATCCGCCCGCACGCCCGGAATCTTTCGTCAATAGCCACTCCGCTTTTGTCTGTCGGAGAAATAGCGTATTCATTTCGGTGGAAAAAGGTCCCTGCATCGCAATCAGATGGCTGCCAGTTATCCCCAATTTTTCACATTTCTTCAAAACATTCGAAGTTGGAAGCACTCTCGCATACACCCGTTTTTGATAATCTGGTATCTGGCACAGGACTTCCAGTTCTTTACTGCCGGTTGTGGCAAAAATCACGCCGGAAACAGAAGAAAGAAATGACACTGCCTCCTGAATGGAATCAACCTCGACCCAATCACGTGCTTTGTTTTGTTCGCCCTCTGCGCGCAGGCACCGTTCCAGGCGGACACCGGTCCGTCCGCACGCTTCCTGGATTTCTTCTGAAACAAGTCTGGCATGCGGATGGGTTGCATCGATCACAAGATGAATCCCCTGGTTTCGGATAAATTCTTCCATCTGGTAACGATCCATCCGTCCACGTAAGACTTTTATCACTGAGGATGCCTGAACCGTTTTCAAGTTTTTCTTTGCAAGGCAAGTATTATGGTTCAAATCTGGATTCCCTGCATTCCCAGACTCCATCAGCTCCTCCTGCAAAAGCTCTTCTCCATACTCCGAAGCCACGCTGACCCACGCCTCAATCTTTTCCCGGCTGCAATATTCCGCCAGCAGGCGCCCTTCTGTCGTTCCTCCAAATATCCATATTTTACACATCGCGGTATCCCCTCGGTGTCACCAGACATCCACTTAACATCTGCGTTTCCTTATTTCCAATAAATACGGTCGTAAACATATCCACCGGTGTCTTTTCCAGTTCTGCCAGTGTCAGAAGGTGCACCGCCTCGCCCTCGCGGCCAATATTCTGTACATATCCGCAGGCAGTCTCACCACTTTTATACTCTAAAAGAATCCGGCAGGCACGCTCCAGATAATCGTGGCGTTTCCGGCTGGATGGATTGTAGAGGCAGATAATAAAATCCGCTTCCGCCGCTGCACGCAGCCTTTTTTCGATCACTTCCATCGGCGTCAGAAGGTCACTCAGGCTGATCACCGCAAAATCATGTCCCAACGGTGCACCGAGAATGGCTCCGCCTCCCAGCGCTGCCGTCACTCCTGGAATTACTTCCACGTTCACATCCGGGTACGCCTCTGCCATCTGCAGCACCAGCCCCGCCATGCCATAGACGCCGCTGTCCCCACTGCAGATCATTGCTGTTTTCCGACCATCCTGCGCCGCTTTTAATGCCATCTCACAGCGTTCCTTTTCCTGGCGCATCGGCGTTGTCAGAAATTCCGCCTGTGGATAAAATTCTTTTACCAGGTCCACGTATACCGTATAACCGATGATCACCTGGCTTTCCCGTAAAATGCGGTCTGCCCGGACCGTCATCTGTTCTCTCGCCCCCGGTCCAATTCCGATCACGTATAATTTTTTTTCTTCCACTGCTGCCTCCTTACTTGCTCCGATGCCGGAACCGCTACTGCTGCCGTCACACCGTTAAACGCCATTTTCTGTACTCTCAGATCAATCGCAGGCAGATTTTTCTCATCCATCTCCCGTTCCCGGTAAATCCGGCGCACCCCCATGACGGCTGCACGCTCACAAACATTTCCTACCCCTACTGTCTTCCGCACAAACGGCGATTCTGCAAACTTCGTACCGGCACTTTCCAGCTCTTCCGGGGTAAAACTCCACAGTTCCACATCCCACTCCTTCGCAAGCGCCAGAAATGCCATCTCATTTTTCTTCCGATCTACCGTTGCAATCGCCCGCACCGCACTTTTATCAATCATCGCCCGAGAAAGTGCCACTCTTGCCATCTCCCGGACAGCATTCAGGGAGGAATCCCGGCGGCATCCCATTCCAAGAACAACCGTTCGCGGATACAGGCGCAGAAGTTCCGGCGTACCTGATTCATTTTCCGACTCATAACTTTGCTCTTTCTTCTGCTCACTTTTCTGCCCAGGCGATCCTATATCGGATTTTCCGACAGACATATCTATCTCAGCCGCCTTCGCCGAATCGCCGGTTTCCACTGCCACTACCGCCGCTGCTTTGACTGCATCCCGCTGTTCCTTCTTCTCCTGCAGCCCAATCACCATATCCCGGCGCACCAGAGACGCTGGGGCATTTTTCGGGCATCCGCCCTGTTTCAGCGTCACATAGATGTTTTCCTTCTGCCATACGCCCGGAGTAATCTCTGCCGGAACGATTCCATCTACTGGATAATCACTGAAAAAGCCAATTTTTTCACCGCGCAGCTCCGCCGCGGAGATTTGTTTCGCCAGTTCCCGATCACTAATCACCAGCTCATTTTCCGCTGCAAATACATCAACTGCAAATGCCTGCCGCAGATCCGTTGCCGTCGTAATTACCGGTTCTGCCCCCAGAATCTGCGCCGCTGCCTCTGCCAGTTCATTGCATCCGCCCACATGTCCAGACAAAATCGGGATCGCATAACGTCCCTGCTCATCGATCACCAGCACCGCCGGATCTTTCAGCTTATCCTGCACCCACGGCGCAATCAAACGGACTGCAATCCCCGCCGCCCCGACAAACAAAATTGCTTCCTTCTCCTGAAATGCTTCCTTGACCACCTGTTTCAGCGGTTTCGAATGTTCGGATCCTGTATAATCTAAAAAGTCAAACGCCTCTTCCATCTGCTGGCTTAATTTCTCCAGCAGGCGCGTCGCCGTCTCTTTTCCCTGTGCAGTAAAGCAAATGCAGATACCGTTCCTGACCCGAAGTTTCAACTGCTCCATTTATAACAATCCCTTTCTATTACTCATATACAAAACCATCCGTCCCCTGACGGAATTCAGTTGTGAATTCTGGCGCATATAAACGTGAACGCTCGTATCCCGCCTGGGCAGTCACATCCCCGACGATAATCAGAGCTGTTTTTTTGATATTTTCCCGCTCTGCCGCCTCTGCAAGCGTGGCAACCGTGCAGACAACCCGCTTTTCATCCGGCCAGGTCGCTTTGTACACGATCGCCGCCGGCGTGTCCGCCTCATATCCGCCCTTTATCAGCTCTTCCGAAAGCTTCTTCAGCATTCCCGTGCTTAAAAATATAACCATAGTCGCATGATGCGCTGCAAACGACGCGATGCTCTCCCTCTCCGGCACCGGCGTCCGCCCCGCCATCCGGGTGATAATCACGCTCTGCGAAACGCCCGGCAAGGTATATTCCAGATTCAATGCAGATGCCGCGCCGCAGAAAGAGCTGACGCCCGGGCATACCTTATAAGAGATATTTAACTTGTCCAGCTCGTCCATCTGTTCCCGGATCGCACCATACACGCAGGGGTCGCCCGTGTGAAGCCGCACCGTCATCTTACCCGTCGATTCCGCTTCTTGGATCTTTTCGACCACTTCTTCCAGCGTCATTTTCGCACTGTCATAGACAACGGCTGATTCTTTTTTATAATCCAAAAGCTCTGGATTGACCAGAGAACCTGCGTAAATAATCTGGTCTGCCTGATTCAAAAGGCGTGCTCCCCGCACTGTGATTAAATCTGGCGCTCCCGAACCTGCTCCGACGAAATATACCATATATGTGATTTCTCCTTTTTATTTAATATTCGAATCTCAACTTTTCGTAATTTATGATTCTTCTATCTATCATTACTTCCATGTTTAGCATATATAAAACACGGAAGACTTTTTTTCATAAAGATATTTCTATATCTTCTTATTTTTAATATTTAATATCTTCTTCCACGCCTCTCTCCATCTCCAGCAGCTCTCGCACATACGCATCCGCCCCAGCTGTCCGCGCCATCAGTCCATAATTGCTCGAAAATAGCATTACCTCCGTCTGAACGCCGCTCTCTTCTTCCAATACCGCTTTGACCTGATTCGCCACCTGCTCCATGACCTGTTTCAGATATCCATGTTCATATAGGAAATCTGCCGCTTCCTCAGTCGTATTCATCGGCAGCAGGGCATCTGCCTCCGGAAATCCAACGGTCCGCGCGCATGCAGACAAAATCTCCATCCGTCTGTCACCATACCGGGAATGTGTATTCATCACACCACCTGCCACTTTGACCAGTTTTCCAACATGCCCTGCCAAAAGCGCCTGGTGAATTCCTTCCTGTGAAAGCATTTTAAAGCTGGTCCCGATAAAATTACTGCACTTGATAAAATTTTCCATCGAAAGCCCGGTTTCTTCTTTTAAAAATCGTTCTCCATAATTGCCTGGCGCCACTGCCAGCAGCGAAACATCCTCCTGGGCGTGCACCCGGATATCCAGCCGGATCGTCTCAACCAATGCCGCCTCACTCATCGGGTTCACAATCCCAGTTGTTCCAAGCACCGAGATACCACCGATGATCCCCAGATGCGGGTTAAACGTTTTCTCCGCCAGCTCCCGCCCGGAAGGGATAGAAATCTCAATCCGCAAAGGTATCTCCGGCATGCCCGCCTCCCGGCGTGCCAGAGCTGCCTCCCGGAAAATAGCCGTCCGCGGTACCGGGTTGATCGCGTAATGCCCCACCGGACACGAAAGACCGTCCCGCGTCACCATGCCGATGCCCTCGCCGCCAGTTACCTCAATTCCCGGATACGCCGGGTCTGTGTAACCGCTTTCAGTTATGCTATCATGACAAGCCAGGACGGCCCGTGCACAAACCAATGTTCCATTCGTCACATCCGGATCGTCACCAGAGTCCTTCTGTACACCGCATACTGCGCTATCTTCCTCCCGCTCTGCCCGGACAATCGGCAGAATCGCCCGGACGCCGGAAGGTGTCACTGTCTCTGCCGCCGCAGGTGCTTCCCCTGTGCAGAGAAACAACACCGCCGCTCGCGTACACGCCGCCGCGCAGGTTCCGGTCGTAAATCCGGTTCGAAGTTCCTTTTTTTCATCTGTCTGTTTCTTTTCCGTCTCCATCTGCCTCCCTGTATGCCATTTTCTGCCTGAGGATTCTTCTGTCCATTATAGGAGATTTACACCCGACTTTCAACTTATTACTATTTATCTTTATTTAAAATTCCAGTAACAATCCCTCATTTTCCCCTTGCACTTTCCTCAACTGTGCGGTACAATACGGAATATAAATAAGTAGATTTAATTACATATTCAAGAAATAGTTATTATAAATGTGCAAGGACAGCTAACATGTAAATATAAAAAACCGGAAAGATCTTCTCTTTCCGGCATTTTAAGTCTCACACACTTTAAAACAATACAGTTTTAAACAACAACGTGAAACATTATTTGGTACGGACAACCAGATGGGCATTGACATACTCCCAGGAGTATGTGCCTGCTTTGCCGCCGTCCTCAATGAAAAATGGAGTTACCATCTTGTAGCCTTCATCCATCATCATGGTTGCAGCTTCCAGACATGATTCCTCTTCGTTTTCAAAATCAACATTAATGCATGGATTCTCTTCCATGGAAGGATTGTCCTCATTCGGATCTAAATGTGCAATTGCGTACTGCATATGAATTCTCCTTTTCCTTATGATACTGAGAGTCTGAAAACTCCCTGCCACTCATTATAACTATCTTTCAATCAATCGTCAAGCACCTGCGGGCGCACCTTTACTATATAAAATTTTGGGGTGAAAACATGAATACAATTATCAATTTAATCGAAAAAACCTACTATTTCCTCTGGGGTGACTGGATTCATCTGCCGCTTCCTGGCGGAACAACCATCAACCTGCCGCTTCTGGTTCTTCTGCTCGTCCCGACCGGTATCTTCTGTACTATCCGGACGCGGTTCCTGCAGATCCGAATGCTTCCGGATATGCTGCGCGCGCTGCTGGAAAAGGCCGAAACCGGACACAAAGGTGGCTCTCTCTCCGCACTCCAGGCACTGATCGTGTCAACTGCGACCCGCGTCGGTATGGGAAATCTTGTCGGTATCGTTGCCGCTCTCTCCGCCGGAGGCGCCGGTGCGTTGTTCTGGATGTGGGTAACCGCGCTGCTCGGTTCGGCAACCGCTTTCATCGAGGCGACCTTAGCCCAGCTTCACAAACAGCCGGATCCGCTCTACGGCGGTTACCGCGGCGGTCCTGCTTACTACATTCACGACTGGATCAACAGCAAACGCCAGAAACAGGGCACGCCGGTTTCGAAGAAAAATCTTCTCTCCGTACTGTTTGCGCTCTCCGGTCTGATCTGCTGGTGCGGTATCAGCCAGGTCATCAGTAATTCCGTGACCTCTTCTTTTAAGAATGCATTCGGCATCCCGCCGATCTACTCATGCTTGTTTTTAGTTCTCCTTGCGGCAGTCATCGTTCTTCGGAAAAATGCCTCCGTCAGGGTTCTGGATCTGCTGGTTCCGATCATGGCAGGCATTTACATTATCCTGACCCTGTTTTTAATTATCGTGAACTTCCGCCAGCTTCCAGGCGTTTTTGCCCGCGTTTTTGAGGAAGCACTCGGTCTGCGCCAGGCAATCGCAGGCGGCTTCGGCGCCGTATTGATGAACGGTGTCAAACGGGGACTTTTCTCCAATGAAGCAGGAAGCGGTTCCGCCCCGTGTGCGGCAGCGACGGCAGAAACCTCCCATCCTGCCAAAGTCGGACTGATGCAGGCGATGGGCGTTTTCATCGACACGCTTCTCTGCACCTGTACAGCCATGATCATGCTGCTGGTCCCGGCTGATAAAATCTCCGGTCTGGAGGGCATGGATCTGCTGCAGGCGGCAATGAGCTGGCATTTCGGGGAATTAGGCGTCATTTTCATAGCCGTAATCCTGTGGCTGTTCAGTTTCACTACCTTCATCGGCATCCTCTTCTACGCCCGCTCCAATGTGAGCTACCTCTTCGGAGACACCTGGGCCGCCCAGACGGCGTACAAGATTCTCGCCCTGATCATGATGTTTGTCGGCGGACTGACCGCCTACACCTTTGTCTGGGATCTCGGTGATGTCGGTGTCGGTCTGATGACCGTCTTCAACCTGATCGCGCTGATTCCGATGTCGAAAGAAGCGCTTGTAAGCCTACGGGATTATGAGGCAAAATATAAGAAATCATAGCCACTTTATTTCGAAATAAAAAGGGCGTGTGAAAAAACGAGAGTTTTTTCACACGCCCTTTTTCATTAATGATGGAACAGACGGATTCCCGTAAATGCCATTACAATGCCATATTTATTGCAAACCTCGATTACATTGTCATCACGAACCGATCCGCCCGGCTGTGCGATGTACTGAACGCCGCTCTTGTGCGCGCGCTCAATGTTGTCGCCAAATGGGAAGAATGCATCAGAACCAATGGTTACACCCTTCATGCCGTCCAGCCATGCGCGTTTTTCCTCACGGGTAAATACCGGCGGTTTTACCTTGAAAATTTTCTGCCATGCGCCCTCTTCCAGCACATCCATATATTCTTCTCCGATATAAACATCGATCGCATTGTCGCGGTCTGCACGCTTGATTCCATCCACAAACTGAAGATTTAACACCTGCGGAGATTGGCGCAGATACCAGTTGTCGGCTTTCTGACCTGCCAGACGGGTACAATGTACACGGGACTGCTGACCTGCGCCGATACCGATCGCCTGTCCATCCTTCACGTAGCAGACAGAGTTGGACTGTGTATATTTCAGGGTAATCAAAGATACGATCATGTCGATCTTCGCGTTATCCGGCAGCTCTTTATTCTCAGTCACGATATTCTCCAGCAGCTCACGGTTGATTGCCAGATTATTTCTACCCTGCTCAAAGGTCACGCCAAATACCTGTTTGCGCTCCACCGGAGCTGGTACATAATCCGGATCGATTTCAATGACATTGTACTTGCCATTTTTCTTTGATTCCAGAATCTCCAGAGCCTCCTTGGTATATCCCGGAGCAATCACGCCATCCGATACTTCTCTCTTGATGATGCGCGCCGTATCTGCATCGCAGACATCCGACAGAGAAATAAAATCGCCGAAGGAAGACATGCGGTCTGCACCTCGTGCTCTGGCATATGCACACGCAAGCGGAGATAAGTCTCCCATATCATCGACCCAGTAAATCTTACGCATCGTCTCGTCTAACGGAAGTCCTACCGCTGCACCTGCCGGAGAAACGTGCTTAAAAGAAGTTGCCGCCGGAAGCCCGGTTGCCTCTTTCAGTTCTCTTACCAGCTGCCAGCCATTGAACGCATCCAGGAAATTGATATATCCCGGTTTGCCGCAAAGTACCTTGATCGGAAGCTCACTGCCATCCGCCATAAAAATGCGGGACGGTTTCTGGTTCGGGTTGCATCCATATTTTAACTCAAGTTCGTTCATCTTCATTCCTCCTGTATACCCATTTAAACGCATGATTCAAATGCTGTTTCAAGTCGAACGTCCGTGAGACTTAGCGCGTGATTCTGGTCAGCGAAGCTGACATATTCTTTACAGAATCACTGCGCATCCTCGCGGAGCGTTTATCTCAGTCGGAGAATGGACTCCCACTGAGACAAACTTGCTATTACTCACCACCTGAAGAGGTGGGAGTCTTCTCGACTGAGATAAACAATTTTGTTTCTGACCTGTTTTCATTTTCAGACGGTTTTTGACTTTTTTTAACTATTTTCCAGTCTGTTCCTACTTATTTTTATTAATGATCTTCGTCTGTGTCTCTCTGGTCGCAATATCAATATAGCGCACAAATAGAGATACCTTATTATCCGGGTTCAGATTCTCCCAGAGTGTCGCTGCAAACTCATCCAGGCTGTCCGGAATCTCGATCTTTTTCGGCTCGCCCTCGAAGCTCGGAAGCGGATTGCCGTCGTGCATATAGGTGTGGATGAAATGTCCCTCGCCTGCAACCGGATTCTCATAGGCATATGTATAACGATGGCAGGAATCCGGATTGCCGTCGTTGGATTTCAGAATCGACAGCGCATAGTTGTAACCGCCATCCTCGATATGCAGGATACCGGAAATACGAGGTGTGTAGTTCGGCGCATCCGGCTCGAACTCGCGGCTTCTGAGGGACTGCTCAAAGGTCATCTGGCGATCCATTCCCTCATAAATCGTATCAGTCTGATCGCCGTTGGTCACGATCGTTTTATTTCCCAGCACACGGACCGGTGCATAGATAATCAGACTCGGATCTTCCAGCTTCGCCGGGTCAAATGCCTGTGTGCGGATGCCCTCACCTTCTTCTACAAACACACGGTTGCGGCTGTTCTCGCTTCTTCCCATAATAAAGTATGCCGTAACCGCCTTCTTTCCGTCCGGCGTCCGTCCAATGATAATTCCGCGTCCCGGATAAGAATTGTTTTTCAGTTCCTCTGCTATCGATACAGTCTTCATAATGGCAAAGCTTCCTCCTTCATTGTTGTGCAATAATTCACTACTTTATATTTTACCACATTCTATTCTCATTTCCAGTTAGATTTATTGATTTGTTTTCAGAAGTATTGCTTATATATAATACTGGTATTATTTTTTATTCTAATAAACATATAAAAGCACCTGCATTCTTTTACAAATGCTCTGCACTACTTCATGACAAACCG
This sequence comes from Clostridium sp. AF22-10, assembly GCF_003478725.1. Classification (NCBI taxonomy): domain Bacteria; kingdom Bacillati; phylum Bacillota; class Clostridia; order Eubacteriales; family Clostridiaceae; genus Clostridium; species Clostridium sp. AF22-10. The sequence continues at coordinate 7,378 of NZ_QUFZ01000019.1, read as the reverse complement.
CTCTTTTACCGAGTTACTGTTCACGCATACGTGCCCAGTAACGGAATTTGCCGTGGCTTCGCATTTAAATACGGCAAATTCCTGCTGCCACCACGTTTTCTTACGGCACTTTCAGTTCCAAAAGTGCTACCCAGGAACAGTAACTTTACCGATGCTTTTTAACAAAATACATCATAAAACAGACTGTTCAATCTGTATAATTCGGTGTATAATTAAAGAAAATATGCCATCAGGGCGATACATTTCACATATGTATACAGATTTTGGGAAATGACGGCATGAAGATAGCACAAAATTCGCAAGCGGTCTGCGCTATGCACCGTTACGAAAAAACGTTCATCATCAAAATTCAAGAAAAGGCAGGTTATGAATATGAAAAATGTAACAATTCTCGATCACCCGTTGATTCAGCACAAGATCTCGCTCCTCCGCAACAAGAACACCGGAACCAACGAATTCCGTTCCCTGACCGATGAGATTGCGATGCTGATGGGCTATGAAGCGCTTCGCGATCTTCCGCTGGAAGATCAGGAAGTAGAAACTCCGATCGAAACCTGCAGCACTCCGATGCTGGCTGGTAAAAAACTTGCCGTTGTCCCGATCTTACGTGCCGGTCTCGGTATGGTAAATGGTATTCTGGCGCTCGTTCCGTCCGCAAAGGTTGGTCACATCGGACTCTACCGCGACGAGATAACCCATGAGCCGCACGAATACTACTGCAAGCTGCCAACCCCGATCGAACTGCGTACCATCGTTGTCACCGACCCGATGCTGGCAACCGGCGGTTCCGCAGTGGAGGCAATCGACTTTATCAAAGCACGCGGCGGAAAGAACATCAAATTCATGGCAATCATCGCTGCTCCGGAAGGATTAAAGAGACTGCATGAGGCACATCCGGATGTCCAGATCTATGTCGGTCATGTCGATCGCTGCCTGAATGAAAACGCTTACATCTGCCCAGGTCTGGGAGATGCAGGGGATCGGATTTTTGGTACGAAATAAATCAGAGTTGCCAACCTTCTCGGCATATCAGCAGACGACCTTCTCGTAGACAGTCTGACACACTCGGCTTCCACTGCCGATTCCGAGATTCACCGTCTGCTTTTGGACTGCAACACACTTGAGCAGGAGATTCTCACCCGAATGGTAAAGGAATTGAAAGCGATTTTATACGGATTGGGAGTATGATTTTGTAACCCGTTGACCACATAACACAAAAACCCGCATAAGCCACAACTGCACTTCGGAGCATGCCGGGGTGCTGTCTGTGGTTCATGCGGGATGAGGCAAAAAAAGAAGCCCACCAGCGTACTATGTAGGATTTACACGGTACACCAGTGGGCAAATCTTTATTTTAACAGATCTGATAAACTATATTCACCTTTAGGAATATTTGCGGTTCTACGGTACTCTTTTATTGCATTAACTAATGTCAGTGGATTACTAAAATAATCTTTTACAAAATCATACGATTTCACATTATGCATACGAAGATCTGATTTACAGAATTCACTCGGTTTCTTTCCTGAACGCTTAAATCGCTCATAAGCTCCTTCGCTATGAATAATCAGCATCTCTATCTCCGGAGCAGTAATAACATTGATCACATCAACCTTCTTCTCATAGGCTTTGCTAAGCCTAAACTCTTCTCTCCGAGAGTCAAGAATCCTTATAACAGAAATCTGATCTTTAAATCCTTTACGTAAGAAGCGTTCCTCAAATGTCTTAGCACTCCTGCAGCGAATAACATTTTCTTCAAGCATATCTTCTCTTGTAAAAATCAAAAGATTATTATCCACTAGAACATCAATAATTGCAGCTTCTGCTGATCCTTCACATACACACGCTATATATGGTGCTAACTTCATCCTACCGCCCCCTTATTTAATTGAAGCGGCCAGATTTTTCTTCAAACGCATATATGCTTCATACGCTGGAGTTGTTCCTTCCAGAAATCCGCTTTGATATGCATCGCTCTTCTTAATGTCATTGCGCTTTAGAATATAGCTCAAGTTTTCCACTGTAATGCCATTTCGATTTCTTACGATACAAATTCCATCATTTCGATCATATTCATCCAGCAGTTCCGGATAATGCGTTGTAAAAATCAGCGTTCCGCCTCTCTTGTTAAGTCGGCTATCCATGAAGAAACGCATCAGAGTCGTTACAATTTCTTTATTAAAATGATTTTCAATTTCATCTACCAGAAGGTATCCTCCAGATTGAAGAACCTCTTTCACCATCGAAAATGTAATAATGCCCTTAATTGTACCAGAAGACAAATACTGCTCAAGATCTACCGCATTATTCAAGATAATCTCATCTTCATCTCTAAATTTCAGATGAATAAATGTTTTTCCTTCCGCCTGCTCAAAACATAGCTTCTCGATAGTCGGATCAAGAAAAGTAATTACTTCCAGCGGAATATCTTCTGTAAAAGGCAAAACATTCACATTCGTATATGAAAGAAGGCTAAACACCTCAACGGTGTCATTTACCTTTTTATTATGAGCGATAATAAAGCTGACATCATCTGAAAGGTAAGCTTCATTACTATCACGTGTGTCAACAGGCTCTATTCCATCGAAATCCGTCAAATATTTTTTCGACTTAACGCCTGCAATCGGCTTTTCCCATAGTCTTTCAGACAAGATTGAATACACATACTCGCCTGTCTTTGCCTTTTTCGCTGTAATCACGGTTTCAAGACAGCAGATATATTTGCGCTTATCATAAAAGTATGTGCGAATCGCAGCTTTCTCTGACCCTCCAAGAATGGTTTTTGCCTCCACATGATTGATTGGCTCATTCTTTATAATGTTCAGTGCTAAATTTATGACTTTCAGCACAGAGGTTTTGCCAGAAGCATTGATTCCAATAAATGCACATGCAGAATGAAGGTAATAGTTGTCAATCAGATTATACAGATTATTCCTGTCATCTTCACTCACACGCTGCTGAGTGTAAAAGCAAATATCCATGTCTTCCTTAAACAACGGAAGCCCTTGTGCTGTAATACGAAGTATTTTCATGTACCATTCTCCATTCCAAAAACGGATTTCACGTTTTTATTTTCCATCAAGTTCATTATACCCTATTTCCCAGAAATTATCAACGCATTTCTCGTTTTTATTTTCTGTATTTCAAACTCCGATACGCATCCAGCACGAACTCCAAAAACTGGGGACTCATCTGCTCCAACATGCGCTTTCCATCCACATTCCCCAACATGGTCACACCCGCTTTTGACAGGTCATCTTCTCTCTTCCCCAACTCCATGATGCTGTCTGCCACGACCGCATCGATGAACGCCGCGAACTTTGCTCCGTCAACATTGCTTTGTACCGGCATCGGTGCACTTGGCGAATAAAAATGAAATAGAGGAATTGCTCAGAATACGGGCAGAAGATAATAACTGACCAGCGCCCCAATGTGTATCACACACAGCGAGGGCTTTTTTGAACTCCAGAAGTTCATTTTATTTCCGTTACAAACTATATACTTCCATCATAAGCCGTATCCCGACTTTCAGACCTTCCTCAAAAGCAGTCTTCTCCCATGCACAGCACACTGTTCCCTGCCGGTCCATAATCTTCTCCCAGAGGGGAATCTTTATCTCCGACATAGTCATCTACGAGCCTATTCATACCTTCCAAGCCACGCAGCCACTCTTCCAGTTCCTTTTCCTTGACCTTTGCGGTTTTCCCGGCAACTGTGTTTTTCTCTACTGGATTATTCTCCGTGTAATGTTCGTAGATCAGATCAAGCAGATTCTCCACTGGCGGATAATACTCTGGTTCCGTTTTCCTCAAATACTCCTCCAGCATTTCCTTCAATTTTTCTATAATGCTACCGTCCTTCCCAACTGAGATTCACTTCCTCAGTTACGGCACATATTACCGTAGACTTTTGCACATAGCAACCTATTTTTTACGGTTTTTCAGATCCCCATCTTTTCCTTCACTTCATCTGGCACATCGATCAGCCCGAACCGGTAGAACATCCCGTAGATGTAAGTCACTCCCCGGATATCGCCCAGAGCTTTGGGTCTCTCTACTACTTCACCTTTTATATTTCCCAGTGCCAAAACTATAGAACTCCATGCCAGACTTTTACTCTTTTCCCGTCTGTCGATCCACAGCTCCTTCGTGTACTCGCCATTCCTGCCTTTTTTAATTTCGTAAGTAAATGACAGCCCTGAGTAAGTTTTGAATTTCACACCAGCATAGGCCAGAACCACGCTCCAGAAGTTTTCCTCTGTCGGATCAACCCTCCACCACTTCATCGCTCTGTATCTCCGTTGCCGCTCTGCTCCAACACTAATCTTTTCTTTCTCTGTACTTGGGAAGTACACGCCTTTCTGATATGGCAGGTACGAAGTAACGGAGGCTTTGGAGAGTTGAAGAGTAGATGATGTTGTGAGTATGGAGGTTTTGTAGTCTCGTGTTTCACGGTATTCTTCAAAAGTGTTTTTTACTTTCTCCGCCACATCCGACTCATACACTCCGGCCGTGATGAGCAGCTTCCGGACTTTGATAGGGTTTAGGTTCAGAGCATCTGCAATGGATTGGAGGGACATCTCAGAATCATAAAGCTCCACAGCACTTTCCATCTGCTCTTTCAGATTTTTCCCAGCATCGTACTCTGGCTTCAACTTCTTCCGGCCACCGCCTGGTTTTCTTGTTTTCTTCATTTTACTCATGCAGCTCCAACGGCAGTCCGTCTGGGTCATGGAAAAAAGTCATCTTCTTGCCGGTGTAATCATCCACACGAATTGGCTCACATTCAATTCCTACCTCTGCCAACTCATTCACTGTCTGCTCCACGCTCTCCACACAAAATGCAAGGTGACGCAGCCCACAGGTCTCCGGGCGGTTCACACGCTTCGGTGGGTTTTCTTCTGCAAAAATCTCCAGCTCTGTGTGTTCGTTAACACGCAGATCCAGCTTCCAGTCTTTACGCTCTGGGCGATAGTTTTCTCTGATGACAGAGAATCCCAGTTTGTTTACATAGAAATCCTTTGATGCTTCGTAGTCGGATACGATGATTGCAATATGATGTATTTTTGATAAATTCATTTTTCTCACGCTCCATTTCTTTTAATTTTGTTCTTTTTTATTTTCGTTATAAACTATATAGCCACCTTCAAAATATACCGTGTGAACTCCTGGAGTTCAGTTTGTCCACACGGCATTTATTTTTTTCTTGGGTTCTTGTTTATTTCATTTTTTCCAGAATCTCCTCTGCGCTCATCCCGCTGGCTAATAATCTCTTAACCACACTCTCGGCTTCAGCTTCTTAGCTTCTTCAGCGGCTTTAGCATCCGCCTTTGCCTTCTTCGCTTCCAGGGATGCCACTTCTTTCTCAGCCTTCTTCAGATCAATCTTCTTCTCTTTCAGGTCAGCTTTCAAAGTGTCAATGTTTGCAGTGATGGATGCTATCTCAGCAGTCAGGGAAGCGATAGACTCCTGCTTCTCTGTGATCTGGGACACAATATCGGATTTGGGGCGGTTCTTGCTCCCTTTTGTTCTTGGCATAATATATACCTCATTTCTTTTGTAATATTTTTATGTAATACTGTGAGCAATGTACCATAAGCTCTTGTATCTTTTCTTACTTCAATTTTTCCTCTGTCTCCAAAGCCACTTTTTTCAAGTAATCTTGTATCTCCAAAAGCTTAGCTTGGCATGAATTGAAATCTTCTGAATCAATTCCGTTATCTTTCACCGCATCACCACTAATATACGAATTAATATAGGTTTGTAAGTTGAAACCGTCTTTGTTCTGCAACTGCCGCAACTCGCCTGAATATTCTGCTGGTATATTCGAATTGATTTCTGTCAAATTCACGTTAAGCTCTTGCCCAATATCGCATAAAGCATTATGTAAACTAAGTCCTTTTTTCCCTCGTCTTGAGGAATTTGAGGACGACAGTGCTTCCGGCAATTTTATTAGCATCTTTTGAACTTCTACTAATGCCTTGTTTGTTTGTGCGAAAATCGTAAGATTTTTGCTTTTCCGAAAATACTTAACAGAATTATATGCCCCAATGCCTGAAATAATTGCAAGAATCACATTAATAATTGTTAAAGCAACATCCCACACGCTCATTTATTCTCCCAGTCTCGTTTTTTTATAATACTGAAGAATCCGAACATAGTTATCGTATTCAGACGCAAGTTCCTCCGCATTTTCCTCACTCCATGCAAAGCATCCAATTACTCCTAAAAATCCACTTTCCTTTTTCCCCCAGTACTCCTCATCTTGCAAAAATTTAAACAAGGTATCATAATCAAATGTTCTCCTATCATCTACTGTCTGACATATAAAATCAAACCAGCGTTCCTCGTCACTAGGGTGTGATGAACCGGTAGACTTGTTTGCTGCATCGCAAAAAAGCGTCAATTTTTTTAATGCCTTTTCTGAGATATAATCAAGCGGATCAAATTGTCCTGATGATGGTCCAACAACCTTAATTTCCTCATGTGTTTCACCATACACCTTGGCTATATCGTTATAAAATAATTCCAGTAGTTGATTATACTCATCAATTGTTAACTGACTTTTTTGAAGCGGAACAATATTACAAACCTTAATATAACCCTCACGCCATGTATCTTTTCCATAATAAATTGAAACCTCCGCATGAGGGGCTTTCGTTCCAATATAATCAGCAAGAATATAATCTTTAAGCATCTGATTACTTTTAGGTTTGATCCAGTCTGTTGGAAATACATTATATATCTCTTCCGATAATTTATCCAATTCCGGTTTATTGCCGACAAAACTTAATTCTTTATACACATGCATAAATCGTTCCTCCTCCTAAATTCTTCACATCTCAGCCGATCATAAGATCGTTACCTGCTGCCCACCACGGAGAGGTGTGTGATTATCAGAGCAGCGTAGGGAGCTACCGCTCCCAGTATATCACAATTTCATCCAATTTTACAGATGCTTTCTTGCCTTCATCACTGTACAATACATCAATCCGCCAATCATTCCACCTACTGTATTATAGAAGATGTCTGATAGCTGAAACGTACCTAGACGGAGCAATAACTGCAACATCTCCATGCTCACCGAAAAGATAAATGCTATCTTCCCGCTTTGCCACAGGATCTTCTTCCAACCGTTTCCTATCTTTTCTTCGAATGTCCACATCACTACGGCAGAAAACGGCACCATCATGATCACATTCTCAATACACTCCGTTGTCAGCTTCTGTTCGCCGTTCACTGTCTCCCAGATGCCCCAGCCGCCCATGACTGAATATTACGGTTCAAATGTACCCCTGTTCCGAAGGAACGGATACCGGCAGTCTGGCGCTATGATACCGTGAGTCCGGAACAGGGATACCACATTTGCTACATGCGAG
>NZ_QUFZ01000018.1:0-62160 GCF_003478725.1 Clostridium sp. AF22-10 | reverse complement strand
TATACCTTTTGGCCCCGGTGGCTCAGCTGGTTAGAGCGCCGCCCTGTCACGGCGGAGGTCGTGGGTTCGAACCCCATCCGGGTCGTTTAGATACGACTATTTCAATTCTTTGAAAAATGAATATGGACTGGTGCAGTATCGTAGATGGGGTCTTAGCTCAGCTGGGAGAGCATCTGCCTTACAAGCAGAGGGTCACAGGTTCGAGCCCTGTAGGCCCCATTGTTACCAATGTTTTATGCCGATGTGGCTCAATTGGCAGAGCAGCTGATTTGTAATCAGCAGGTTATCGGTTCGAGTCCGATCATCGGCTTTTTAAAATGGATGGGTTCCCGAGTGGCCAAAGGGGGCAGACTGTAAATCTGTTGCGTCTCGCTTCGGTGGTTCGAATCCACCTCCATCCATTATTATTTTTACAATAATGGTTGTATTTTTCCAGAAATTGTATATAATAATAGAGTAAGAATTAGCGCGGGGTGGAGCAGTCTGGAAGCTCGTCGGGCTCATAACCCGAAGGTCGCAGGTTCAAATCCTGCCCCCGCAATTTTTTTATGCAATGAGAAGTGCACAGATAAAAATATAGAAGTTAAAAACATGCTTGCATGTTTTTTAACAGATATATTTTTAGATGTATACGGCGAATGCCGTAAGCGAAAAAACGAAGTTTTTGAGCTGAGCACTTCGGACTAAAAAAAGCGACAAGCAAATTTTTAATCCGCATAAAATCAAATAACCATTACGCCCAGATAGCTCAGTTGGTAGAGCAGAGGACTGAAAATCCTCGTGTCACTGGTTCGATTCCGGTTCTGGGCATATGGGGTATTAGCTCAGTCGGTAGAGCACTTGACTTTTAATCAAGTTGTCCGGGGTTCGAATCCCCGATGCCTCATGAAGATGAGAAGCCGTCACACTGGAGACAGTGTGGCGGTTTTTTGTGTAATAGGAAATTCCTTGGAATTCCCTATTACACAAAAAGGCACTAACGTGTCAATGATGCGCACTCGCGCGAAGAAGAAATAGGAAACTTCGTTTAACATTCATGTTAAGTAAAAAAGCCATTCAGACAGGAGTCTTTCTTGAATATATAATTTCTTGTTTTCGGATATGGCAGCTGTTATAATTGATTGAAAACAGAAGCAAATAGAAAACCAAAATGGAAGTAAGAATAGAAATAGGCAAATGCAGAAATTTTAAAATGGAGAAGAAAAATGGAGCAAAACAAGATGAAACAGAAACGCCGGAAATATTTATATGCAGCGGCGGCGCTTGGCATGACGTTCCTTTTGAACTTGAGCGGATGCAGCCGCCGGTTCACGAACTATCCGGAGATAGCCGGAACGGTAGCAATCGTGGACAGTACAGAGCGGGAGGCTGTCCGAAATGAAAATGGAGAAAATCCAGATCAGCCGATTGATTTAGATAACCTGGGGGAACAGCAGTCGGCGGCAGAAATGGAGCGTTAGCTGCGGCGGAGGCGGCGGAGCCGGGTGTGGAGGAGCCGTATCTGGACGGGGGAGAGCTTCGGCTTTTAGCGTGTGCGGATATCTGGCAGAACCTCTCCTGCGTCATGAAGACGAAGGAAGGCGCGGTGATCGTGGTAGACGGCGGTCGTGATGTCGATGCACCGCATTTGATTGAGGTTATTCAGGAGTTGGGCGGTCATGTGGATGCATGGCTTTTAACCCATCCGCACAGCGATCATGTGGGGGCGATCACGGAGATTTTAAACATGGATCCGATGCCGATCTCGATCGGTAAGGTGTATTATTCATTTCTGAATAAAGAATTTTTAGGTCAGGAGCAGGTTTCAAGACGGGATTCAGATTTGGAGTGTTATGATCGGATCACGGAAGCGATTGCGAAACTGCCGGAAGCAGAAAAATGCGGGACGCTTACGAAAGGGCAGAAGATTTCAGTGGCGGGCGCGGAGATCACAGTGATGAACGAGCCATTTGCCTGCACGGAAAATAGTTTTAATAACAGCTCGGTCGCGTACCGCGTGGAGATGGGCGGAAAACGGATCCTGTTTTTGGGTGATATGGGCTGGCAGGCAGGGGAAGATTTTCTTGCCAATCATACGCAGGAGGAACTGAAATCGGATGTGCTACAGATGGCGCACCATGGGCAGAGAGGCGTGGAAGAGGAGCTCTACCAGGAGATTTCACCGGAGGTCTGCTTATGGCCGACGCCGGACTGGCTCTGGGATAATGTGCAGGATGGCGTCGCGGGCGCTGGTTCGTATAAGACGCCGATTGTCCGTGGATGGATGGTAACATTAGGTGTGAAGAAAAATCTTTGTGTCAAGGATGGCGATCAGATACTGCGGTAGTTTTTTATAAAAGATAGAAATAAAATTTTAAAAAGTTGTTTTCAGGGAAATGAAATGCTTCTGGGATGCGGTGCAGCGGATAGAAATAAGATATGAACGAAAAAAGAGAGAAACAGAAGGAAGAAGAAAAAGTGAATAAAGACAGGAAAATGCGGTCGGAAACAATCATCCTACGTCCGGAAGTGCCGCTTTTAGAACGTTTATCCACCTATGCGGCGTCGGATGTCTACCCGTTCCACATGCCGGGCCACAAACGCCAGGTGAAAATGGGGATAACTTCCGCCCCGAATCCATTTTCGGTGGATATCACGGAGATTGATGGATTTGACAACCTGCATCATGCGGAAGATATTTTGAAAGAGTCGATGAATTCGGCGGCTGCGGTGTACGGAGCAGACCGGAGCTGGTATCTGGTGAATGGCAGTACGTGCGGGATTCTGGCGGCGATCGCGGCGGCAGTGAAGCCGGGGGAAAAAATCCTCATGGCTCGAAATTCCCACAAATCGGCGTATCACGCGGTGATTTTAAACCAGCTGGAACCGGTATATTTATATCCGGAGGAGGTGCCGGAGTTTCAGATTCCGGGAGGGATCGAGCCAGAGCAGGTGGAACGAGCACTTTTGGAGCATCCGGAGATCCGGGCGGTGTTTGTGACTTCCCCGACCTATGAGGGGATCGTGTCGGATATCCAGGGGATTGCAGCGACGGCGCACCGGCATGGAGCGGCGCTGATTGTGGACGAGGCGCACGGCGCGCATCTGCCATTTGGGGATGGGAGCTATTTCCCGGATGGGGCGTTACAGGAGGGGGCAGACCTGGTGATCCAGAGTCTTCACAAGACGCTTCCATCCCTGACACAGACGGCGATTCTGCATCTGAAAAGCCAGATTCTGGATGCGAAGAAGGTGGAACAGTATTTATCGGTTTACCAGAGTTCCAGCCCGTCGTATATTCTGATTGCGTCGATGGAGAACTGCGTCCGGTATATGGCAGAAAAAGGAGCCGGGGAGATGGCGCGGTATGGCGCACGATTGCGGGAACTCCGGGAAAAATTGGCGAAGCTAAAACATTTCCGGCTTCTGAAAGAGGAAATCTGTGGTGCGGCAGGTGTGTATGGATATGATCCGTCAAAACTGGTGCTATTTCCAGATTTTATGACGGGAACCAGACTGGCAGAGGTTTTGCGGACAGAGTATCATCTGGAGGCGGAGATGTCGAGCGGGCGGTATGTGCTTCTGATGACTTCGTTTATGGATACGGAGGAAGGATTTTCGCGTCTGGAGCGGGCACTTTTGGAGCTGGATGCGCGGGTGGAAAAGCTGGAGGCGGAAAGTGTTGGGCTGAAAGATGCAAAACAAGGCAGGCAGGAACCGTTTTCGGGAGCACAATCGAATCAGAAACTGAACCAAGAAAATGATTCAGAAAACTATCCGCAGCAGATGTGTCTCCCCTGGCAGGCATGGCATGGGGATGGCATGCTGGTGCCGCTTGAGGAGGCGGAAGGAAGGGCGGCGCGGATCTGCGTTACCATTTATCCGCCGGGGGTGCCGATGCTGATGCCGGGAGAGCGGATTGGAACAAGGGAGATCGCGCGGATCCGTGAGGATTGGAAGCTGGGACTTACGGTGGAAGGAATTTGTGAAAAATCAGACAAATTGAATTTGTGGATAGAGGTTGTTATTTAGAAAATATCAGGTATTGATTTACCAGGTTCGCACATTTACTGTGCGAACCGTACGAAAACCTTGGCTTACAAGGCAAAAATCCTTTGTCGAAGACAAATTCACACATTTGCCATAAGAAACAGAGAAAAATCGGATTTATATATACGATGGAATGCGTGTGAAAATACTGGCTGGAAAGGCATAATAGGAAGATGGGACATATATTTTACGTGATGGGAAAGAGCGCGTCCGGGAAGGACACGATCTATAAGATATTGAGAGAGCGGCTGCCGCAGATTCGGACGGTGGTGCCGTATACGACCAGACCGATCCGGGCAGGCGAGCGGGACGGTGTGGAGTATTATTTTGTGACCGGAAAAAGGCTTGCGGATTTGGAGAAACAGGGAAAGATCATTGAAAAGAGAACCTACCAGACTGTTTATGGACCGTGGAGTTATGCAACGGTGGACGATGGGCAGATCGATCTGGGATCGCAGGATTATTTCATGATCGGGACGCTGGAATCGTATGAGGGGACGCGGAATTATTTCGGTGCGGATGTGCTGGTGCCGCTTTACATCGAGGTGGAGGACGGTGAACGCCTTCAGCGTGCGCTTGACCGGGAACGGCAGCAGACAGAGCCAAAGTATGCGGAGCTGTGCCGCCGTTTCCTGGCGGATGAGGCAGATTTCAGTGCCGAAAATATGGAAAAATGTGGGATCCGGGCGGAAAACCGGTTTGAAAACCGCGAGCTGGAAGCGTGTGTGGATACGTTGGTAAGGGAAATTCGGGCTCACGGATTGGCAGTTTTGGAACCGAAAGTGCCGTAAGAAAACGTGGTGGCAGCAGGAATTTGCCGTATTTAAATGCGAAGCCACGGCAAATTCCGTTACTGAGCACGTATGCGTGAACAGTAACAAATTCGGAATTTCATCGCACTAGGCAGAGGGTAAATCTTGTGTTATACTAAGATGATAGAGATTTACAAATAATAAAAGAAGGGCATGATAGAAGGGATCCCAACCGATCCATACGATTGAAACGATTTTAGAATTAAAATCCAGAGTCCAGCCCTGAAAGGAGCATCAAGATGGCAGGTTTTCACGATATTATTGGACATGAGAAGATAAAAGAGCACCTTCAGAAGGCGATCGGGTATCAGAGAGTTTCACATGCTTACATATTGTCGGGCGAGGAAGGAATGGGACGCAAGACGATCGCGAAGGCATTTGCCATGACGCTTTTGTGCGAGAAACATGGGACGGAGCCGTGCATGGAATGCCATTCCTGTAAGCAGTTTTTGTCGGGCAACCATCCGGATGTGATCTGGGTGACACATGAGAAACCGGCGAGCATTGGTGTCGATGATGTCCGAATTCAGATCAATGATACGGTTTCGATCCGCCCGTACAGCAGTCCATATAAGATATATCTGGTCGATGAGGCGGAGAAAATGACGGTGCAGGCGCAGAACGCTCTTTTAAAGACGATTGAGGAGCCGCCGGCCTATGCGGTGCTGGTGCTTATCACGACGAACCCGGAGGTATTTCTGCCGACGATCCTGTCCCGCTGTATCCAGTTGAAACTTCGTCCGCTCAAGGATTCGGTGGTAAGCGATTACCTGACGGAGAAAATGGGCGTTTCGGATGGTCAGGCGGATATTTATGCGGCGTTTGCGAGAGGAAATTTAGGAAAAGCGATTCATCTCGCCTCTTCGGAGGAGTTTGCACTTTTGTACCGAGAGGTGCTGACGCTGCTTAAAAATATCAAAGACATGGATATTCCGATGCTTCTGGATTATATCCGCAAGCTGCAGGAGGACAATCTGGATCTGTATGAGTGCCTGGATTTCATGCAGCTCTGGTACAGGGATATTCTGATGTTTAAGGTCACAAAGGACATGAATTCGCTGATCTTTAAGGAGGAGTATTCGGCGGTCAGCAGTTGCTGCCAGAAGAGTTCCTATGAGGGGCTGGAAGAGATATTGAGTGCGATTGAAAAGGCAAAAGTCCGGCTGAATGCTAACGTCAACACCGATTTGGCGCTGGAGCTGATGCTTTTGACGATGAAGGAGAATTAAATTTATGATAAAGGTAATAGGAGTCCGGTTCCGCAAGGCCGGAAAGGTATATTACTTCGATCCGGCGCAGATGGAAATCAAGATGGGCGATCATGTGATCGTGGAGACCGCCCGCGGAATCGAGTTCGGAGAGGTGGTTCTTGGCGTCCGAGAGGTGGATGAGAAGAAGGTGATCCAGCCGCTGAAATCGGTCATTCGTATGGCGACGAAGAATGACGAGGAGCTGGAACGGAAGAATAAAGAAAAAGAGCATGAGGCATTCCAGATCTGTCAGGAAAAGATCCGCAAGCATGAATTGCAGATGAAGCTGATCGATGCAGAATACACCTTTGATAACAATAAGCTGCTGTTTTATTTTACGGCGGATGGAAGAATCGATTTCCGTGAGCTTGTCAAGGATCTGGCGGCGGTCTTTAAGACGCGGATCGAGCTGCGCCAGATTGGCGTCCGGGATGAGACGAAGATTTTGGGTGGCGTCGGTATCTGTGGTCGTCCGCTCTGTTGTCATTCATATTTATCGGAGTTTATTCCGGTTTCAATCAAGATGGCAAAAGAGCAGAACCTGTCCTTAAATCCGACGAAGATTTCGGGGGTGTGCGGTCGTCTGATGTGCTGCCTGAAATACGAGGAAGAGACGTATGAGGATCTGAACAGCCATCTGCCGAGTGTCGGCGATTACGTCACAACGGATGACGGGCTGAAAGGCGAGGTTCACAGCGTCAGCGTCCTGCGCCAGCAGGTAAAGGTGGTTGTGACGGTAGGACGGGATGAGAAGGAGATCCGTGATTACCGTGTGGATCAGCTCAAGTTTAAGCCGAAGCGCCGCCGTGACAGGGGAAATGTCAACGATGCGGAGCTGAAAGCGCTGGAGGCACTGGAGAAAAAGGAAGGAAAGTCGAAGCTGGATGATAATTAAAGAGGGCGAGCGGATCGATGAACTGCAGCGGAACGGATACCGGATCATCCAGAAGACGAACGGGTTCTGTTTTGGCATGGACGCGGTGCTTTTGTCCGGGTTTGCATCGGTAAAGCCGGGCGAGAAAGCGCTTGATCTGGGAACGGGAACCGGTATTATCCCGATTCTTCTGGAGGCAAAGACGGAAGGAAGCCATTTTACAGGTCTGGAGATTCAGGCGGAGATGGCGGAGATGGCATCCCGGAGTGTGGCGCTCAACAGGCTGGAAGAGAAGGTTTCGATCGTGCAGGGCGATATCAAGGAGGTTCCGACGCTGTTTGAGAAGGCATCCTTTGATGTGATAACGACGAACCCACCGTACATGAACGACAGCCACGGGCTGAAAAATCCCGATCTTCCCAAGGCGATTGCCCGCCATGAGGCTCTCTGCAATCTGGAGGATGTCGTGCGCGCGGCGGCTTCGGCACTTCGTCCCGGCGGACGACTCTATATGGTGCACCGTCCGAGACGGCTCATTGAGATTCTGATGGCGATGAAAAGTCAGAAATTGGAGCCGAAGCGGATGAAATTTGTCCATCCGTTTGCAGATAAAGAGGCAAATATGGTTCTCATCGAGGCGGTGCGCGGCGGCGGCGCGCTGATGACAGTGGAAAAGCCGATCATTGTGTACAAAGAGCCGGGCGTGTATACGGATGAGATTTATGATATTTACGGGTATTAATGGAATAGGAGAACGATGGAAGGAACATTATATTTGTGTGCCACGCCGATCGGCAACCTGGATGACATCACATTCCGGGTGCTGGAGACGTTAAAGCAGGTGGATCTGATTGCGGCGGAGGACACGCGGCACAGTATTAAGCTTCTGAATCATTTGATATTCATACACCGATGACGAGCTACCATGAGTACAATAAGGTCGAGAAGGCGCGTGTGCTGGTGGAGAAGCTGAAATCGGGCATGAATATTGCCTGCATCACGGACGCCGGGACGCCGGGTATTTCGGATCCGGGCGAGGAGCTGGTGCGCCAGTGCTGCGAGGCGGGAATTAAAGTAACCGCGCTTCCGGGAGCGGTGGCGTGTGTTACGGCGCTGATTATTTCGGGACTTCCGACGAGACGGTTCTGTTTTGAGGCATTTCTTCCGACGGACAAGAAGGAGCACCAGCGGGTGCTTGCAGAGCTTCAGAATGAGACGCGCACGATTGTGCTTTACGAGGCGCCGCACCACCTTCTGCGGACGCTCACGGAGCTTTACGAGGCGCTGGGGGATAGAAAGGCGTCTATCTGCCGGGAGCTGACGAAGAAATACGAGACGGCATTCCGGACGACGCTTTCGCAGGCGGTGGCGTATTATACGGAAAATGAGCCGAAGGGCGAGTGCGTGATCGTCATCGAGGGCAAATCCGTCCAGGAGATCGAGGCGGAGGATCAGGCGCGCTGGCAGCAGATGTCCCTGGAAGAGCATATGGAACATTATGAATCACAGGGAAACAGCCGCAAGGAAGCGATGAAGCTGGTGGCGAAGGACCGCGGGATTTCGAAGCGGGATGTGTACCAGGCGCTGCTGGAGGCGGAAGAGGCGTAGACACAAACGGAAAGCTGAAAAATGGGTAAGTGGAGTGGCGTTGGTGGAATGCCGGGGCGCTCCGGTTTGTGCAGATAAAAGAAAAATAGAATAAGATTTGAGAAAAGAACAAACTGTACTGATTAAAATATTTAAAAGTGTATATTTTAATCAGTACAGTTTTTGCTATAATTCCTACTAAGTTGATGAGGAAATGAATGTAAAAATACAGAATGTCAGTGAATTGTTTTTCGCAAGGCAGAATAGAAAGGCAGAAGAGGCGCTTGCCTGTGAATGATTCAGTGGATTCGGGTATTGATTGCAAGGCTCGTAAGGACGCTTGGCTTACAAAGAAAAATCATATTCAACTACGGGAGGAATAAAAATGGCAGAGAATCGTTATGAACTGAATAAACAGCTGGCACAGATGTTAAAGGGCGGCGTTATCATGGATGTCACAACCCCGGAGCAGGCGAAGATAGCGGAGGCGGCAGGCGCGTGTGCGGTTATGGCGCTGGAGCGGATTCCGGCGGATATCCGGGCAGCAGGTGGTGTGTCCCGTATGAGTGACCCGAAGATGATTCGCGGCATTCAGGAGGCAGTTTCGATTCCAGTTATGGCAAAGTGCAGGATCGGTCATTTTGTGGAGGCGCAGATTCTGGAAGCGATCGAGATTGATTATATCGATGAGAGCGAGGTATTATCTCCGGCGGATGATGTGTACCATATTGACAAGACACAGTTCAAGGTTCCGTTTGTCTGCGGTGCGAGAGACCTGGGAGAGGCGCTGCGCCGGATCGAGGAAGGTGCTTCGATGATCCGTACCAAGGGCGAGCCGGGAACGGGCGATGTCGTACAGGCAGTCCGCCATATGCGTGCGATGAATTCGGAGATCCGCCGGGTTCAGAACCTGCGTGAGGATGAGCTTTACGAGGCAGCAAAACAGTTAAAAGTTCCGGTTCATCTGCTCCGCTATGTACATGACAATGGACGTCTCCCGGTTGTCAATTTCGCGGCAGGCGGTGTGGCTACCCCGGCGGATGCGGCTCTGATGATGCAGCTGGGCGCAGAGGGAGTCTTTGTTGGATCTGGTATCTTCAAGTCAGGCAATCCGGAGAAACGTGCGTCGGCGATCGTGCAGGCAGTAACGAATTACAAAGATGCAAAATTACTTGTTGCGATTTCTGAGGATCTGGGCGAGGCGATGGTTGGTATCAATGAGAATGAGATTGCGATTTTGATGGCAGAGCGGGGACAGTAAGATGGAAAAAAAACAGATAGGCGTGCTGGCGGTGCAGGGCGCGTTTGCCGAACACATTGCCATGGTACGGAAACTGGGCGCAGAGGCGTTTGAGATCCGGCAGCTTCCGGATCTGGAGCGACCGATGGACGGACTGATTCTGCCGGGCGGCGAGAGCACCGCAATGCGCAAGCTCCTGGATGAGCTGGGGCTTTATGAGCCGCTTCGGGCAAAGATTGCGGCAGGGCTTCCGGTGTATGGAACGTGCGCGGGGCTTCTGCTTCTGGCCAAGGAGATCGAGGGCGGAACGCCGTGCTTTGCGACGATGGATGTGTCGGCGGTGCGGAATGCCTACGGGCGTCAGCTCGGAAGTTTTTACACGGAGGCTGAATTTGCCGGTCTGGGGACGATTCCGATGACTTTTATCCGCGCGCCGTACATCGCTTCGCTTCAGGAAAATGTTAAGGTGCTGGCGACAGTGGACGGAAAGATAGTCGCAGCCAGACAGGGAAACCAGTTTGCGACGGCATTTCATCCGGAATTGAATGAGGATGTGACGGTGCACCGGTATTTTCTAGAGGAAGTCTGCAAAGGAAATTAAGAGTGTAATTTGGTAGAAATTAGCGTGTGGTTGATGAAAAGTGAAACCTACTGGTAAGGGGAGCGAGAACTGCAGCCATTTAAAGCGGTCAGAATGGATGATATATTTCTGAAATGTGGGAAGATGTCATTGATTCTGACCGTTTTTTTATCTCAGTCGAGAAGACTCCCACCTCTTCAGGTGGTGAGTAATAGCAAATTTGTCTCAGTGGGAGTCCATTCTCCGACTGAGATAAACGCTCCGCGAGGATGCGCAGTGATTCTGTAAAGAATATGTCAGCTTCGCTGACCAGAATCACGCGCCAAGTCTCACGGACGTTCGACTTGAATTATATGGGCGAATGCCTTTGAAGAGAGAAAGGAGATTATTTTTTTATCCTCGAACGAGGATAATTGGATGATACGAGATATTATGGAGATAAGAACAGCGACAATAGCAGATCTGGCTCAGATTGCAGCCGTGGAAGCAGAATGCTTTCCGGCAGCGGAAGCCGCAACGAAAGAGGAGTTTGCGGAGAGAATTAAGTATTATGGAAATTATTTCTGGCTCATGTTTGAAGGCGAAAAGCTGATTGCGTTTGTGGACGGCTTCGTCACAGACAAGCCAGATCTGACGGATGAGATGTACGAACGGGCAGAAATGCACGATGAAAACGGCGCATGGCAGATGATTTTTGGTGTCAATACGATCCCGGCATATCGGAAACATGGCTATGCGGGACAGTTGCTCCAGTGCGCCATCGAGGATGCCAGAAAACAGGGGAGGAAGGGACTTGTGTTGACGTGTAAGGAAAAATTGATAGCCTATTATGCCAAGTTTGGATTTGTGAATGAGGGGATCTCGGAATCGGTGCATGGGAATGTGACTTGGTATCAGATGCGGTATAAGTTTTAAATTTAAGAAGAAATACGTGATTGCCCGCAAATACTAATAATACTTATTATAGGAATCGAAATGGCGTTTTTAATAGAAGTGTGATAAGATACAAGTATCAGAATTAAAAATGAGACGCCATTTCGATTTTTTGTAACAAGCATTACAAATTCTTTTCCATCTTTCTGCGTGTATCTTTTGCATGTGTTTTATATGCATAACGGGCATCGGAAGCAGGATGCACGGGATTGGGTGAAAAAGGGTCAAAAGGGGCGTCCGCAAACAGGAGGGGTTAGAGAAAACATGAAATCATTGCAGGCGCGTTATCTGGATCGACTGGCAGAGCTTTACCCGACGATTGCAGCGGCATCGACGGAGATCATCAATCTGGAATCGATCTTAAATCTGCCGAAAGGAACGGAACATTTCCTGACCGATATCCATGGAGAATACGAGGCATTTTCCCATGTATTGAAAAATGGTTCCGGTTCCGTCAAGCGAAAGATTGACGATGTATTTGGAAATACCCTGAGCCGTCAGGACAAGCAGTCGCTGGCAACCCTTATTTACTATCCGGCGGAGAAGATGAGCCGGATTCTGCAGACGGAGAAGAATCCGGATGACTGGTACAAGATCACACTCTATCGTCTGATTGCGGTCTGCCGCCGGGCAGCGAGCAAGTACACGCGTTCGAAGATTCGCAAGGCGCTTCCGAAGGAATTTGCTTATGTGCTGGAAGAGCTTCTGACTGAGCGCGGCGATCTGCAGGACAAGGAATCCTACTACGATGCGATCGTCCAGACGATTGTCCGTGTGGGACGGGCGAAAGCCTTTATCATAGCGCTAAGTGAGCTGATTCAGCGCCTGACGGTCGATCATCTTCATATCGTGGGTGATATCTATGACCGAGGTCCGGGGCCGCATATCATCATGGACAAGATGATGACCTATCATTCGATTGATGTCCAGTGGGGCAATCACGATGTGCTCTGGATGGGCGCGGCAGCGGGACAGATGGGTTGTATTGCAAACGCAATCCGTATCTGCGCACGATATGGAAACCTGGATATTTTGGAGGATGGTTACGGCATCAACCTTCTTCCATTGGCAACCTTTGCGATCAATACATATGGGGATGACCCGTGCACCTGCTTCCAGTTAAAGGGCAGTGACTCTTACAGTGCGTCTGAGCGCGAGATGAACCAGAAGATGCACAAGGCGATCTCGATCATCCAGTTCAAGGCGGAAGGGCAGATCATCAAGCGCCATCCGGAATTTGGCCTGGAGAAACGAAATCTTCTGCATCATATTGATTTTGAACGCGGTGTTCTGGAGCTGGGCGGCAAAGAGTACAAGATGCTCGATATGAATTTCCCGACCGTAGATCCGAAAGATCCATATGCATTTACACCGGAAGAAGCGGATATTATGGAACGTCTGGAACGTGCATTCATGAACTGCGAGAAGCTGCAGCAGCATATGAAATTCCTGCTGGCGAAGGGAAGTCTCTATAAAGTATACAACAATAACCTTCTCTACCATGGCTGCGTTCCGTTAAATAAGGACGGTACCTTCAAGGAGGTAGAGATCTACGGCAAGCAATATAAGGGAAAGGCGCTGTACGATATTCTGGACAATTATGTCCGCAAGGGGTTTGTCGCGGTCGATAAGGCAGAGCGGGAAAAAGGCAGGGATATGATGTGGTATATCTGGCTGAATGAAAATTCCCCGCTGTTCGGCAAGGACAAGATGGCAACGTTTGAACGCTATTTTCTGGCAGAAAAAGAGACACATAAAGAAGTAAAAAATCCGTATTACGATATGCTGGAAAATGAGGAAGTGCTTGACCGCATTCTCCGTGAGTTTGGTCTGGAGCCGGAGGGCGCGCACATCATCAACGGTCACGTCCCGGTCAAATCCAAAGACGGCGAGAGCCCGCTCAAATGCGGCGGTAAGCTTCTCGTCATCGACGGTGGTTTCTCAAGGGCATATCAGAAAGAAACCGGTATCGCGGGGTATACGCTGATTTACAACTCCTACGGTCTGATTCTGGCAGCGCACGATCCGTTTGAGTCCACCGAGGCGGCGATCGAGAAGGAGAGTGATATCCATTCCGAGAGCCGTATGGTCAAATGGGTGCCGGAGCGCAAGTGCGTCGGGGATACCGATATCGGACGGGAACTGAAAGAGAAGATCAAAGATCTGGAAAAACTGCTGAATGCGTACTATAGCGGTGCGATCGCGGAGAAATTTACGCGGTAGATCATTCGCCAGACAACGGATGCAAATGGAAATCACGTAAGTGATCCGATTGCAGTGAATGCTGTAGAGGCAAATATTCAGAAATCAGAGAGTGTAAAATGAAAAGGAATACGGCAATGACATAATATGTATCATGTCATATACAGTGTGCCGTGATTTGAGGACTTTTACAGCCGATGAGAGAAAAGAAAAAAGGAAAACGTTGATTTTCTGATTACATTATTTTCAAAACAAAAAAAACGCAATATTCCAGTTTGCGTTGCGGTTGTAGTTTGTAATATTTTATAGTACAATAATAAAAAATTTATTAAAAAAAGGAATGCAGCAATGACATAATACATATTATGTCATATACAGGGACATATATAAAGCAGGAAAATCTGGTTGGCGGAAATATGGACATCTTTTGATTATAAGACAGAGCGAGAAGAAGACAGGAGTTCACCGATACTGGGTGTGCCAATGCGATTGCGGAAACATCTGTCTGGTTTACGGAACGCATTTAAAAAGTGGACATACAAAAAGCTGCGGCTGTTACCGCAGAAAAAGGCAGACGCATGGATGGCTGGATCTGACGGGAGAACAAAGCGGCGCTGAGAGCGAAGGGAGAGAATAGAATGTTGCAAAAATCGCAGGAAGAGCCGAAAAAAAAAGAACAAAGAATTTCGGACATACATACACACGTTCTTCCGGGACTTGATGATGGCTCGAAAAGCATAAGCGCCAGTGTTCGGATGCTTCGGAAATCATATCAGCAAGGTGTGCGCAATGTGATAGCAACCCCTCATTATACCGTCTATCACTGGCGGACAAAACCGGAACAGATACAGAGACTTATGGAGCAGATGGCAAAAGCGGTTCAGAAGGTGATGCCGGAGCTGCGACTGTATAGCGGGCAGGAAATACAATATTTTGAAGGCATGGCTGATATGCTTCAGAGGGGAGAACTGCTGACACTGGCGGGAAGTCATTATGTTCTGGTAGAATTCCTTCCCCAGTCGCAGTGGAGCCAGATACAGAATGCAGTCCGGGAGCTGCTGCTGGCGGGATATTTCCCAGTGCTGGCGCATATTGAGCGTTATCAGTGTCTCAGAAAGACAGGACGTCTGACAGAGCTTCAGAGGGAGGGCGCTTATCTTCAGATGAATTACGGAAGTCTGATAAAGCTTAGAAATGTCTGGAATTTACGTGAGAGACTGGAACGGCGCTGGTGCCGTAAAGTGTTGCTGGCGGGATATATCAGTTTTTTGGGAACCGATATGCATGGGGTTCATCATCGTGCACCGGACAGTGACAGGGCACTTGCCTGGATCCGGAAAAAAGGCGGGGATACATTGGCCAGACAATTGTCAGTGGAGAATCCAGAAAAAATAATCCTGGATGAACGATTATAAGAGAAACTCTAAAATACATCTGAAACAGATTGGCAGAATGCCGGTCAGAAAAAAAGAAAGAAAAGGAAATTTGTAAGGTATGGAAACGAAAGAGAGTCAAAAACAGGCGTGGGATGACGAGGATGTAATTGATGTCGGAGAGATTTTGTATGCATTGCTCCGGAAACTCTGGATTATCATCGGAGCGCTTGTGATTGGAGGAGCAATTGGAGGGGCATATAGTTACTTTTTGCTCACACCGCAGTACACTTCAACCGCAAAAATCTATGTACTGACAAAAGAAACAACACTGACATCGTTGGCCGACCTGCAGATTGGCACGCAGCTGACGCAGGATTACAAGACGATCATTACCGGCCGCTCGGTCATGGAAGAGGTAGTCGATAAACTTCATCTGGACATGGACTATAAAAACCTGGTTAAGAAGATTGAAGTGGAGAATCCGAAAGATACACGTATTCTGAGCATCTCAGCGCAGGATCCGGATGCGGAAATGGCAAAAAAGATCGTTGATACGACGGCAGAAGTAGCATCGGACTATGTAGGAGAAATCATGGAGATGACACCGCCGAAACTCATCGAGAGCGGTGAGGTGGCTGTTAAAAAGACCAGTCCGAGCAATACCAAAAATGCTGCGATTGGCGCTTTGATAGCAGCCTTTTTGGTGTGTGCATACATCAGCCTGACCGTTATTTTGAATGATACGATTCAGTCAGAGGAAGATGTGGAGAAATATCTGGAACTGCCGGTACTGGCTGTGATTCCGGAGAGCAAGATTCACGGAAGAGGCGAGAAAAAAGTAAAACGTACCTCTGGCATCTGGGATATCATCAATCCATTTGCCGGAAAAGAGAAAAACGAAAGAAGGTAGGAGAGCATGGCAAACCAGAATCTGTTCATCCCGGTTACACAGGATGAAAAAAAAGACTATCAATATGAGGAAGCAATGAAAACACTCCGTACCAACATTCAGTTTTCGGGCAGTGGATTGAAAGTGATCATGCTGACCAGCACGATGCCGGATGAGGGAAAAAGTGAGACATCTTCCCAGCTGGCGATTTCAATGGCACAGACAGAGGGACGAGTTTTATTTATTGATGCCGATATCCGTAAATCCGTGCTGGTATCCCGCTTCGGATTCGGGCAGCAGATTTACGGTCTGACGCAGTACCTGACAGGACAGAAACTGCTGGGGGATATTCTGTATCATACCAATCTGCCAAATCTTGACATCATTTTCTCTGGCCCGATGGCGCCGAATCCGGCGGAATTGCTGGGAGAGGACGCATTTGCGCGGCTGGTTGAATGGGCAAGAAATGAATATGACACGATCATCATTGATACGCCGCCTCTTGGAAGTGTCATTGACGCAGCTATTATTTCTCAGCGCTGTGACGGAGCTATCCTGGTAGTTGAAAGCGGGGCGCTCAGTTATCGCCTGGTGCAGAAAGCAAAAAACCAGCTTGAGCGGACGGGCTGCCGGATTTTAGGAGCCGTACTGAATCGTGTCGATATGGCAGGCAGCGGATACTATCATAGATATTATGGAAAATATTCCAAATATAGTAAATATTACGAAAACGAGTCGGATAAATGAAAAAGCAGAATATGATTCGATGGATTGCCGGAGCGGCGCTGGGAATCGCCTGCGTGGGATTCGGTATCCATGCGTATTACAGATATGAAGAGAGAGAAGCAGCCGTGCAGGAGATGGAAGCACGCGGGCAGCAGGAAAACAAGGATGCAGAAGACCAGAAAAATGGGATTTTGACCTGGAATGGAAAGAAATATCGCCGGAATACAGCGATGAGAGCCATTCTTTGTATGGGTATTGATACGAAGGGCGAGATGGCATCACAGGTAGTTTCGGGAAAAGGCGGCGATGCCGATGCCATCTTTCTGATCGCCGAGGACGCGTCCAGAGATCAGGCTCAGATTGTTCTGATTCCAAGAAATACAATGACGGAGATAGAGGTATTTGACTATTTTGGGGAACCTCTGGGAACCGAGACACAGCAGCTGACGCTGGCGTATGCGTTTGGAGACGGGCGGGAAGAAAGCTGTGAACTGACAGCAGAAGCCCTTTCTAAACTTTTATTTGGTCTTAAGATCGACGGATACTTTGCAGTCAATATGGATTCGATTCCCTATTTCAATGATGCAGTCGGTGGTGTGCCGGTTACTGTGGATGACGAGATGGTCGCAAACCAGTATCCAGAAGATTTCAAGATGGGAGAAACAGTCAACCTGATCGGAGATCTGACAGAAAAATATGTCCGCTTCCGGGATGTGGACGAAGAGGGTTCCGCAAGTATTCGTCTTCACCGGCAGAAAGGATATCTGAAAGCGTTTATTCAGAAGGCAAAGGAAAGTCAGGCGGCAGACAAAACCACCATAACCCGGCTGGTGGATGGAATACAGAAATTGGCGATCACCAACATGGCAAAGGACCAGTACATGGACATGGGACTGGCGCTTTTGAACAGTCCGGATGCCATGGAAGACGGTGATTTTATTGAACTGTCGGGAAAAATATATCAGGGAAAATTCGAAGAGTTTTATCCAGATATGGATGAGCTAAAAGAGATTGTCATCAATCTTTTTTATAAAGAAAAAGCTTAAAAAGCAAAGGCTTTGAAAGCCGGAAAGGAAGGTTCAAATGAAAAAGAAGTACGCAGCACTCATGATGGCAGCAGCAATCATGGCAGTGCCGGGCACACTGGCAATGGCAGCGAGCCCGAACACAAATGTGACGGTCAACCGCGGAGGAAGCAGTTCAGGTTCTGCCTCTTCCAAGAGCGCAGGTCTCAATGTAAATGCGGGAACCATTACCAACAAGACATCTACGGGTATCAAGAATAGTGGTAAGAATGGTTCCAACGGTATTACTGTTTCGCAGGGAAATACTGCAAATGGCAGTTCGGTTGGGTTCGCATCCGATCAGCAGATCAAAGACGGCAATAGCTGGGCTGTTGCAGAAAAAGTGTTTGAGATCAATGCAGGTGTTCCGCTGTATCGTGTAACGGGTGATCCGGCACTGGTTGGATATTCTCCGCTTATGCCGGCACAGCAGCTCATGACAACCGATGCAAATGGCGGTGTAGTGAGTGATCCGGTCACGGTAAATATTGCAGTAGCAGCTCTGGGTGATGTTCAGAATGTAGAAATCTACTACTACAGTGAAACCGATCATAAGTGGGAATTAGCTCCGGTCAACGGGATTGATCATGCAACAAACTCTGTTAATGTAACAATTCCGGGCAATGCAGTCTTTACATTGGTTCATAAGAACTAATTGATAAGGCCGCGGAAGCCGGCAGGTATCTGGTAAGAGAGGTACCTGTCGGTACCTTGAGAGGCTGATTTACAAAGTCGATTGCAATAGGCATTGACGGGGGGAGCGGTAGATATGTACAGAAGAAATTCAGGCGGATGGATGAAGCATATCGATTTCATCATCCTGGATGTGATTTCTCTGCAGGCGGCATTAATACTTGCCTATGCATGCAGTGGGTATGGATGGGATATATACACACCGATTTTGTATCGGAATATGGCGATTTTTTTAGGAATGATGGATCTGATTTTGCTGGTTTGCCGGGAGACAATGCGGGGAGTCATAAGAAGAGACCATTTTGTGGAATTTATAGTAGCTGTCAAGCAGGCCGTTTTTATAGAAGGCAGTGCTCTTTTATATCTGTTCCTTCTGCAGGAAGGGCAGAGGTATTCCAGGCTGGCACTGATGCTGACGGCTGTCTTCTATATCGGAATCGCATATATTGTGCGTGAATGCTGGAAATGGCATCTGCAGCGGAAAAAAACAGTCGATGGAAACAAGCGTGTTCTGCTGATTGTGACAAATGAGGACATAGCCGGACGGACGGTCAAAACGATCAAGGAAAACAATTATGCACAATACATGATTGCGGGGGTCTGCCTGATCGGATGTCACGAATCGCATGTAGGAGAGAAAATCGAAGAAATCCCTGTGATAGTGGAGGAGGAAGAACTTCCCCATTATGTCTGCCAGGGATGGATTGATGAGGTTGTTGTTATAACCTCAGAGATGGTGCCATATCCGGATAAGCTGCTGAACCAGCTGACAGAAACCGGCGTAACGGTGCATCTGAACCTGGCAAAAGTGACAAGTGTGCCGGGAAAGAGACAGTTTGTGGAGAAAATAGGACCGTATACCGTGCTGACAACGAGCATCAATTATGCGTCGTCTTTCCAGCTTTTTCTCAAACGGATGATGGATGTCATAGGCGGACTGATCGGCTGTGCATTGACGGCGGTACTCTTTTTATTTCTTGCACCTGCGATTTATCTGTCATCACCGGGACCGATCTTTTTTACCCAGGAAAGAGTCGGAAAAAATGGAAAACGGTTCAAAATGTACAAATTCAGAAGTATGTACATGGACGCCGAAACACGCCGTGATGAGCTGATGAAAGAAAATAAGCTGGGCGATGGAAAGATGTTCAAGCTTGATTTTGACCCGCGCGTGATCGGAAATCAAATCATGCCGGATGGAAGCCATAAGACCGGAATCGGTGAATTTATCCGCCGGACAAGCCTGGATGAATTTCCTCAGTTTTTCAATGTGCTGAAAGGAGATATGTCGCTTGTAGGCACCCGCCCGCCGCTGATTTCAGAGACCAATCTCTATGAATTGCACCATAAAGCCAGACTGGCGATCAAGCCGGGTATTACCGGTATGTGGCAGGTCAGCGGTCGAAGTGAAATCACGGACTTCGAAGAAGTTGTCCGCCTCGACCGGGAGTATATCACTAATTGGAATATCGGAATGGATATAAAGATTCTGATGAAGACGGTGATGGTGGTTTTGAGGAGAGATGGGGCGGTGTAAGGGGGACAAGTTATCCATAAGTGGATGGCTCGATTGAGAGCAGAGAAAAGCCTGATTTCATGCGGGTTTGCGCGGCTTGACCTTTTCACCTCAACTTGTTTCTGCTTGTCATGGTGCGTTACGGCCAGCGTGCTTTCAGGGGTTAATGGCTTCTGGTTGCGCTCTATACTTAACCCATCACAGCGAAAGCTGATAGAGCAGAAAACAGAATAAGGAGGTACGAGGACAAGCCTGCGTATAGATTGTTGTTGCAATCTGTATACAGGCTTGTTGTTGTGCTTTGAAGTAAGTTGAGGGGGTAAAAGTATACGATTGGCAAGAAATACGTGTACATAGATAAAAACACCTTTTGAGGTAATTAGGTCCAAAGAAGACCGGAGGAGTAAATATTATGAAGAATTTCAAAATCGCTGTTGCTGGCACTGGTTACGTTGGGCTGTCGATTGCAACTTTGCTGAGTCAGCATCATCAGGTAACTGCAGTTGATATTGTACCGGAGAAGGTTGAGCTGATTAACAATCGCAAGTCTCCGATTCAGGATGATTATATAGAGAAGTACCTCGCAGAGAAAGAATTAAATCTGACCGCGACGTTGGATGCGAAGACCGCATACACAGATGCAGATTTCGTTGTAATAGCGGCACCTACAAATGTCTACTCAACAAACCGTATTGACGTAGCAACATCGAAAAGAACCTGTTTTGCACACTAATTGGGGCTGCTGAAATTGGCTATATTTCACAGCTGTATGAGCTATAAATGCTAGATGCTTATACAAAACGCTGAATTTTTGCCCCATGTGGCACAAAATTGGCACATCTTTTTCAGAAGAACCATAGAAATGGCGGAAAACAGGGGAAAACAAAAAAATCCGTGAGTTTATCATTAACGTCTGAAACTGCTGTTGAGTACACTATTTAACCTGCTAATGACATCTACATCATAACGGTTTGTTGAGTCATGAAAATTACGGAAAAACAGACGATTTCTACTTCATAAAACAGCTGTTGAGTAGAGCATTGATGGCGATGATAAATACAGATTTTGTGCGGTGAGAGTGAATGATTTGTTCATAACGAACAATGAATGGTGAGAATTTGACCGGATGATATATACAGTTTTAACAAAACTCATGCGCCGACAGGGTTCGATTCGACAATCCAACACTTAGAAAAAACGTCATTGCAGGGTATACGGGGTTCGACTGTATAAATCAACACTTCGGCTATAGAGGAATAGAGACGAGTGTACTCAACGGATGTTTTATGGAGTAGAAAACAAGGGAAATATGATTGCTGGGGTAGTTGGATACGACAGTATAAGAAAACACTTAGCCGAGTGTGGTTATCACACATGAGGAATTAGAGAGAAAGACCATCCATATGGATGTGTACATAGAAAATTAGAGGATATGCCCGATGAGGGCCGGAGGAGTAAATAACATGAAGAATTACAAAATCTCCGTTGCGGGCACTGGGGCTAGAGATATAATAGGGTCAACCAAGAAAAACCACGATAACTAAAGGGTTTTGACGGCTCGACTCGTTCAACAAAAGTATTTATTTGCTGACAGGCTGCGGAGAAGCTGAAATCCAGAGGTTATAAGTGGGAGGCTTTGGTGCAGCTCTGTTTTGACCCACAAAATGAGCAGCAAGTAAAAAATTAAGGAGAACGAATCGAGCCTACGGTGGATTGCAATTGAGTGATCCGCCGTGGGCTTGTTTGCTGTTTGTAAATAATAATTCAAAAGTACTTTGATGTGGGAGGAAAGATGAAACGATGATGGAAAACAAGACGAAAATCGACTTGAAAAACACAAGCATTTTTATTACGGGTGCGGCTGGTTTTATTGGCTCGAACCTTGCGAAACGGATTCTCACAACCGTAGAGGGAGCAAAGGTTGTGGGACTGGATAACATGAACCACTACTATGACGTTCGCTTGAAAGAAGCGAGATTGGATGAACTGAACAAGTTTGAAAATTTCAGCTTTGTAAAAGGAAACTTAGCAGATAAGGAAACAATCACAACTATTTTTGAGCAGTATAAGCCGCAGATCGTTGTCAATCTCGGCGCACAGGCGGGCGTTCGTTACTCTATCACGAATCCAGACGCTTATGTAGAAGCAAACTTGATTGGCTTCTATAACATTCTGGAAGCTTGCCGTCATTCCTACGATGAGGGACATACTCCGGTAGAACATCTGGTCTATGCGTCTAGTTCTTCTGTCTACGGCAGCAATAAGAAAGTTCCGTACAGCACAGATGATAAGGTAGATAATCCAGTTTCTTTGTATGCGGCAACTAAGAAATCTAACGAGCTGATGGCTCACGCATATTCCAAACTCTACAACATTCCGTCTACGGGTCTGCGCTTCTTTACGGTATATGGGCCTGCTGGCCGCCCGGATATGGCTTACTTCGGTTTCACTAATAAGTTGCTGAAAGGTGAGACGATTCAGATTTTCAACTATGGCAACTGCAAGCGTGACTTTACTTATGTGGACGATATTGTGGAAGGTGTTGTTCGTGTCATGCAGGGCGCACCGGAACGCAGAAATGGAGAAGATGGTCTGCCAATTCCTCCGTATGCAGTCTACAACATTGGCAATCAGAATCCTGAGAACCTTCTGGATTTCGTACAGATTTTGCAGGAAGAACTGGTTCGGGCAAAAGTGCTGCCGGAAGATTATGACTTTGAAGCACACAAAAAACTCGTTCCAATGCAGCCGGGTGATGTGCCTGTGACCTATGCAGATACAAGCGCACTGGAGCGTGATTTCGGGTATAAGCCGAGTACAAGTCTGAGAACTGGTCTGAGGAAGTTCGCTGAGTGGTATGCAGAATTTTATAAATAAGAAAGAATAGGAAATCAGATAAATGAAGTGTGTTGAGGTTTATAAGGAATTATACCATCAGGAACCGTATGGTGTAGCTTTCTGTCCGTACCGCATCAGCCCGCTTGGAGCTCACATTGATCACCAGTATGGCAAGATCAATGGTTTGGCAATTAATAAGGGCATCCACATGGCATACCATCCGAAACACAATGGTGTTGTGGAATTGCAGTCGTTGAATTTCCCGAAACGTGCGCAGTTCTTCGTGAATGCAGTGCCAGAGGAAAAAGAAGGAGATTGGGCTGACCATCTGCGTGGCGCAGCAAAGATGCTGAGCGAGAAGTACCGGCTGAAAGTTGGTCTGTCCGGCATCATCGAAGGAAGTCTGCCGATTGGTGGTCTTTCCTCTTCGGCAGCGGTTATTATCTGCTTTCTGTCGGCACTGTGCAAAGTTAACGGTATTCATCTGGAACCGATGGAGATGATTCTCACTGCAAAAGCCGCAGAAAACCAGTATGTAGGTGTTTCTTGTGGCAAGCTTGACCAGAGTTGTGAAGTCCTTTCCAAGAAGAACCATCTGCTATACCTCGACACGAAAGATGACAGCTACGAGTTGATTCCGACCAACGAGACAATGAAACCTTACAAAGTAGCAATTTTCTTCTCTGGCCTGGAACGCTCCTTGAAAAACTCCAAATACAACCTGCGGCAGGATGAATGCAAAGCAGCGGCTTATGCGTTGATGGGTTATGCAGGGATGGATTATGACACCTTTGCCAATACCCGCTTGCGGGATGTGCCGTTTGAAGTATTTGAAAGCTATAAGGATCGCCTGCCGGAACTGTGGCGGCGCAGGGCAGAGCATTATTACAGCGAATTCGCTCGTGCAGAAAACGGTGCAGAGTTGTGGCGCAAAGGTGATCTGGAAGGCTATGGTCAGCTTGTTTTTGAAAGCGGCAAGTCCTCGATTTATAGCTATGAGTGTGGTTGCGATGAACTGAAAAAACTGTATGAGATCATGACAGATACCGATGGAATCTACGGTGGCCGGTTCTCCGGTGCAGGTTTCAAGGGTTGTTGCATGGCATTGATTGATCCGAACAAAGCAGAAGAAATTGAGGCAAAGGTCGGAGCAGAATATCTGAAAGCTTTCCCGGAACTGGAAGGAAAGTATAGCTTCCACTTGTGTGAGAGCGCAGATGGTGTGGAGTTATGAAACTGAGTTCGATACACCATATCGCTATAATTGTTTCCGACATTGAAAAGGCGAGAGAGTTCTATGTTCAGAAGCTCGGCTTTGAAGTGATTCGGGAAAATTACCGGGCAGAGCGTGGTGACTGGAAGCTGGATCTTCGAGTAGATGAACACACAGAACTTGAGATATTTGCAGAAAAGAACTCTCCCCAAAGAGTGAACCGTCCAGAAGCCTGTGGGTTGCGGCATCTGGCATTTCGAGTAGAAAGCGTAGAAGAAACGGTCAAAGAACTGAAATCGCTGGGAATAGAGTGCGAACCAGTTCGATTTGATACCTACACGAAAGATAAAATGACATTCTTTCAGGACCCAGACGGACTGCCGATAGAAATACATGAGTGAGGAAACCATAGATGAAATGTTTGATTTTAGCAGCAGGATATGCCACTCGGCTTTATCCGCTGACAGAGAATTTTCCGAAGCCGCTTCTGAAGGTTGGCGAGAAATCCATTCTCGACTGGCTGGTGGACGATTTAGTGGAAACCACTGATATTGATGAATTTGTAGTGATTTCCAATCACAAGTTTGCACAGCACTTTGAGGACTGGAAAAATAATAAGAAAAAAGTTCGTCCTTATGAGATCACGGTGATTGATGATGGAACCAGCACAAATGAAACGCGTCTGGGCGCTGTCAAGGATATTCAGCTTGCAGTTGAAATGCTGAATATTTCCGATGATCTGCTGGTCATGGCCGGTGATAACGTGCTGGACTTCAGCCTTTCCGCTTTCGTGGATTTTGCAAAGGAAAAAGAAACTTCCTGCGTGATGTGCCACGAGGAAAATGAACTGAAAAAACAGCAGAAAACGGCAATCATCACAGTGGATGATAATAACCTGATTACATCCTATGAGGAAAAGCCACAGGAGCCGAAAGGCAATCTGGCGGTTCCGCCGTTCTATTGCTATCGCAGTGAGGATGTAAAACGCATTCAGGAAGCACTGGACAACGGCTGCGGTTATGACGCACCGGGTAGTTTTGCAGCATGGCTGAGCAAGCAGACCCCGATGCACGCTTATAGGATGCCGGGTAAGCGTTATGACATTGGCGATATTAACAGCTATGAGTATGTAAAAAGCGTGTTTTCAAAGTGAGGGTAAATATAAACAGAAGAAAAAACAGATGAGGAGATAAGTATTATGAGAGAATTTAAGGATTTGAAAATTGCAGTGGCGGGCACAGGCTATGTAGGACTTTCCATTGCTACGCTGTTGAGCCAGCATCATCATGTTACGGCTGTGGATATCGTCCCGGAGAAGGTTGAACTGATCAACAATCGGAAGTCTCCGATTCAGGACGAATACATTGAGAAATATCTGGCAGAAAAAGAACTGGATCTGACAGCAACTTTGGATGCTAAGGAAGCATACTCCGATGCAGATTTCGTGGTCATTGCTGCACCTACAAATTACGATAGTAAGAAGAATTTCTTTGATACATCCGCAGTTGAGGCTGTTATCAAATTGGTAATTGAGTATAACCCGGAAGCCATCATGGTGATTAAGAGCACCATTCCGGTTGGTTACACTGCATCGGTTCGTGAGAAGTTCCACTGTGACAACATCATCTTCAGCCCGGAGTTCCTGCGCGAGAGCAAGGCACTCTACGACAACCTGTATCCGAGCCGCATTATTGTCGGTACCGACGTGGAGAATGCTCGGCTGGTGAAGGCTGCGCACACCTTTGCAGAACTGCTTCAGGAGGGTGCCATCAAGGAAAACATCGACACGCTGTTCATGGGCTTCACCGAGGCAGAGGCAGTCAAGCTGTTTGCCAACACATATCTGGCTCTGCGTGTCAGCTACTTCAACGAGTTGGATACTTATGCCGAGATGAAGGGACTGAATACCCAGCAGATTATCAACGGTGTTTGCCTCGATCCACGTATCGGCAGTCACTATAACAACCCATCCTTTGGTTATGGTGGATATTGCCTGCCGAAAGACACCAAGCAGTTGCTGGCAAACTATGCAGATGTACCGGAAAACCTGATTGAAGCAATCGTGGAATCAAACCGTACGCGCAAAGATTTTATTGCGGATCGTGTGCTTGAAATTGCTGGTGCTTATGAAGCGAATGACAGTTGGGATGAGAGCAAGGAAAAAGAAGTTGTAGTTGGCGTTTACCGTCTGACCATGAAGAGCAACAGTGATAACTTCCGCCAGAGCTCCATTCAGGGTGTCATGAAGCGCATTAAAGCCAAGGGTGCAACGGTTATTATCTATGAGCCGACTCTGAAAAATGGCGAAAAGTTCTTTGGCAGCGTTGTGGTAAACGATCTGGATGAGTTCAAGAAGCGCAGCCAGGCCATTATCGCAAACAGATATGATAAGTGTCTTGATGATGTGGAAGAGAAGGTTTATACGAGAGACATTTTCCAGAGAGATTAATTAGTTGAGGGCGGAGTAATGAAAATTGCAATAATTGGTCATAAGCGTATACCATCAAACGAAGGTGGAATAGAGAAAGGCGTAGAGCAACATGCGGTTCGGATGGTGCAAAGAGGAAATGATGTCACAGTATATAACCGTGGCGGTCACAATGTTTTTGGAAAAGAATTTGATGGCAAGAAGCTGAAAAAATATAAAGGAATTAATATAGTAACGGTTCCAACAGTAAAGGGAGCGGCGTGTGTTCCGATTTATTCTTTTCTTGCAACAATTCATGCAGCATTCAGCCGGTATGATTGTGTGAGTTTCCGTGCGTCAGGATCATGTGCTATGATTCCACTTGCTAAACTTTTTGGGTTACGAGTAGTGGCATCGCTACATGGTATAGATAGCCAAAGAGATAAGTGGGGCGGGTTTGCATCAAAATACCTTGAATTTGGAGAGCGAATGGCTGCAACAAAAGCAGATGTGTGTTTGGTGCTTTCCAAAAACATGAAAGAATATATTGACACAAAATATGGAGTGAATTCGATTCTATTTGCGAATGGTATTGATAAGCCCAAAAGCCATGCACCGGAAATTATTAAAGAAAAATACGGATTAGAAAAGAATGAATATATTCTATCATTGGGAAGAATTGTGCCGGAAAAAGGGCTTCAGTATTTAATTAAGGCATTTAGAGAATGTTCAAGTGATAGGAAACTTGTAATCGCTGGAGGATCGGAGTCGAACAAGGATTACTATAATCAGCTCCTTGCATTAGCAGAGGGAGACGAACGAATAATTTTCACGGGTTATGTGTATGGACAAGAGGTGCAGGAACTTTACAGCAATGCTTACATCTTTGCGCTTCCGAGTAACTTGGAAGGAATGGCTAATGCTTTGTTGGAAGCTATGAGTTATGGCAATTGCTGTTTGATTAGCGACATTCCAGAAAACACAGAGGTAGTACATGACAAGGCCCTGTCCTTTGAAAAAGGAAATGAAACAGACCTCAGAAGAAATTACAGATGCTTTTGGATGACGAAAATCTTGTGAGAAAATATAAGAAAGAAGCGGCACCTTATATCTTAGATAGATATAATTGGGATATTGTAGTAGATCAAATGTTGCGCGTCTATGCGGGTGATGTCGTAGATTATAATACCGTACTGCAAGAACGGGAAAGCAGAAACGGAGTAATACAAAGCAAATGAAAGTGGATTTTTATATTAGTAGCCTCTCTAGTGGTGGGGCAGAGCATGTCTTAACGAATCTTGCAGCTAACTTTGCCGAACATGGTGAAGATGTCAGTGTTACATCTTATGAAAAACGGCCACAGTTTTATAGTGTGGCAGACGGTGTTAAGCTAAATAAAGTCAATTATAACGGAAAGGGTAAATTCCTTGAGTGGATTTATGATTTCCATGCGACTTGTAGATATCTGGATCAGAGAAAAGCGGATGTGGCAATTTCCTTTTTGAGCAGATGCAATTTTATGCTGATTTTAGCAGGGCTTATGTCGAGGACAAAGGTAATTGTTTGCGACAGAAATAATCTTTTACGGAAATATCCTAAATATGTTTTTCAAATCACATGCTTCTTATATCGATTTGCGGATACCATCTGTGTACAGACGAATGAGATGAAATCATTTTATCCAGCATATTTACAAAAAAAGATTGTGGTTCTGGAAAACCCCTTGGACTTTGACGAGATGGGCAAACAATGTGTGGGACAGGATATTGAAAAAGAAAATACGGTGATTTCAGTAGGTCGATTGGAAAAACAGAAAGATTTTGTGACATTGATTAAGTCCTACAAAGCGGTGGCAGAAAAACATCCGTCTTGGAAGTTGAAGATTTTTGGGCAAGGAAATCGTAGAGAGGAACTTCAAAATTTAATAAGGAAAGAAAATCTTGAGGAAAATGTAAAATTGTGCGGTGTGACGCATACACCATTTCTTGAAATGAAAAAAGCCAAAGTGTTTGTGCTTTCATCATTTTATGAGGGATTTCCGAATGTACTGTGTGAAGCAATGCACGCAGGTTTGCCCTGTATTTCTACAAGATGTGAATGTGGTCCCTCAGAGTTAATTGATGATGGCAGAAGCGGTTTCCTTGTACCAATCGGGAATGTTGATGTGCTGTCTGAAAAAATTATGGCATTGATAGAAGATGAAAACTTGAGAAATGAATTGGGCAAAAATGCTGAGATTGCAACAGAACGGTTGAAACTGGAAACGATCTGTCGAAAGTGGAGAGAATTGGCATATAGTGTATGCGGAAAGGAATTGAAAAATGAGTAATATAATCAAAAAAGGAATAGCGGTTCTAAAAAGTCCTAAGAAAAGAACGATTATATTGGCACAGCATGGTTTTTTCAAGAATATGAGCGATGAAGAGTTCTTGAAAATGCAGTTTAAGAATGTGTTTGGATACCCGCTGGATTTGAACAGTCCGAAAACATATAGCGAAAAACTCCAGTGGCTGAAGCTTTATGACAGAAAACCCGAATATACGATGATGGTGGATAAGTATGAAGTAAAGCAATATGTAGCATCTAAAATTGGAGAAGAACATATTATTAAGACACTGGGTGTATGGGATCGTTTTGATGATATAGACTTTTCAAAGCTACCGAATCAGTTTGTTCTGAAGTGTACACATGATTCCGGAGGATTGGTTATTTGCACAGATAAATCAAAACTGGATATGACGGTGGCAAAAAAGAAAATCGAGAAGAGCCTAAAGAACGACTATTATATGCAAAATAGAGAATGGCCATATAAGAATGTAAAGCGCAGAATTATCGCAGAAGAATACATGGTCGATGAATCGGGCTATGAGTTAAAGGATTATAAGATTTTTGCTTTTGACGGTGAAGCAAAGGCAATGTTTATTGCATCGGATCGCACGAATCCGAACGAAGAGACAAAGTTCGATTTCTTTGATATGGATTTTAACCATCTGCCTTTTACGAATGGTCATCCAAACTCCAAAGAGTGGGATAAAATCAAACGGCCTAAGGGATTGGATGAAATGAAGAAATATGCGGAGATCTTGTCAAAGGGATTGCCGGAAGCGCGGATTGACTTTTACGACATCAATGGCAAAGTGTATTTCGGGGAGATCACATTTTTCCATTGGAGTGGATTCGAACGCTTTGAACCGGCAGAATGGGATGAAAAATTTGGCTCTTGGATTACCTTGCCGACGAAATAAAAGAAGAATGGGGAGGAAAGAGCAGGAGTAATGGAAAAAAGAAACATTTTATTTGTAATGAGCAGCCTAAGAAATGGTGGAGCTGAGAGAAGCCTAGTAAACTTATTACAGTTGCTGGATTATGATCGGTATAATGTGGATTTGCTGCTGTTTCAGAATGAAGGAATGTTCTTAAAGCAAGTTCCCAAAGAGGTGAATATCATCTCGAATTGCAATAAATTATATACACTGTATGATAACAACAAAACAGAGGCGTTGAAACATCCATATCTTTCGGTTGTTCATATGATAGGAACTTTTATTTCCCGTAAAAAAACAAACTCTGTTGCGAAAAGCCGCCAATACAGATGGGAGCATTTTTACAAAAAAATCATACCAGAACTTACAAAAGAATACGATGTGGCAATCGCTTATATGCAGCGCGAACAAACATATTTTCTTGTAGATAAAGTAAAGGCTACAAAGAAGATTGCATGGGTACATAATGAATATTCCCAGCTTGGACATTTTAAAGAAATGGACCTTGAGTATTTTGAAAAAGTAGACAAGGTGGTAACGATATCTGATTTGTGTGCCAAAGACCTGAAGAAAAACTTCCCTAGCATTGCAGAAAAATTTGTGGTTTTACCCAACCTGACATCTTCTCAGGTTATAAGAAACTTGGCAAAAGAATTTTATCCGCCTGAATTTAAAAGAGATGTGTTGAATATCGTATCAATTGGAAGACTGAATGCGCAAAAAGGATTTGAATTTGCACTGGAAGCAGCTTTGGAATTGAAAAAATCTAGAGTGAAGTTTCATTGGGTCGTTTTAGGAATCGGAAGTTTAAAGGAAGAATTAGAAAAAAAACGAGAAGAATTGGGAGTGCAAGACTGTTTTGAATTTATAGGGGCACGGGAAAATCCCTACGCATATATGAAAAATGCAGACGTGTTGGTACAATCGTCACGTTTTGAGGGAAAATCTGTAGTTTTGGATGAAGGAAAAATTCTGTGCTGCCCAATCGTTACAACAAATTATCCTACGGTATATGATCAGATTAACGAGGATGAGGGCGTTATTGTAGGAATGAGCGGCAAGGAAATTGCTGACGGTATCATGAAAATTTTGAAAGAACCGCGTCGGTATTCAGAATACCTGTCTCGGCATGAGTATGGAAATGAAAAAGAAATTGAGGGATACTATCAACTTTTTGACTTGCAATAAAAGAAAAAGACGGTTTAAAGCAAATGGGAGATATTGTGATGTTTGACAAGAAAAAAAATATGATAAGAATTTTCATTTATGAGAATGTGATGCTGTATCCACCAACGCTCAATTTGATAGAATGCCTTTTGAACAACGATTATAAAGTTCATTTAGTAGCTGAAGGCGTCAAGAATCTTCCGACGATCATTGCGGAGGATAAGAGATTTTCGTATACAGAAATAAAGGCGGTCAAAAACAGTAACATATTTTTGCGCTTAAAAAAAAGAGGTATAAAAACCAAAGGATATCGAGCGGCGCTGAAAGATACTATGGATGGAGATATCGTGTGGACTGTTAATCCGAGTGTTGTAAGAACTTTGGGAAAAGAACTGCTGGAATATAGTGACAGACATGTAATGCAGCTGATGGAATTGACAGATACATATCCGATGTTCCGAGGCGCAAAAATTTTAAAATTTAATATTAAGCATTATGCTCAAAAGGCATGGAAAATTGTTGTTCCAGAAGAAAATAGAGCATATATACAAAAAGTCGGTTGGAACTTGGAAAAGCTCCCCTATGTTTTGCCCAATAAACCGTACTACCTCAAGAGTGGCGAAGTACAAGAGGATATGCTTCCTGTAATTGAGGAGATGAAAAGGGAAAAACGCAAAAAAATCATTTATCTGGGAGTTATCAGTGCAGATAGAGATTTGCAATCCTTTGCAGAAGCTGTCGAAAGAGTAAAAGAGGACTATTGCCTGTATTTGTTCGGCAAGTTCAGAGGAGATGGCGCAGAAGAATTTAAGAAGCTGTGCGATAGCTATTCCTCCTTAAAATATATGGGATTTTTTAATCCACCGAAACATTTGGAGTTTTTAAAATATGCGGATATTGCGCTGGTCCCTTATAAGCCGGGAGAAATCGAAGGCAGTGGATTTACAATTCTGAATGCACTGTATTGTGCACCAAATAAAATTTATGAATATGCAGGCTGCAATATTCCGATGATAGGTACAGATGTATTGGGATTAAGAGAACCGTTTGAAAAGTATAATATTGGTGTTTGTTGTAGAGATTTGAAGCCGGAAACAATTATAGATGCAATTCGATACGTGGATGCCAACCATGATGAAATGGTTAAAAACTCAAAAGCTTTTTTTGAAAGTGTGGATTTGGATTGTATTGTAAACTCGATAGTAAATGATTGAAATATTGAAGGAGGCTGATGTTGTCCGGTGGTTATTCATTGGATAGGAGAAAATAGATATGGGAAAAGTTAAGGTCTCACAATTGTTCAAAGTGATTATTTGTGCAGTGACATTATACACATTAGGGTTTGATAAAATAATTACGTTGCCAGGAAGCTCTTTTGTTTATGAGATTTTAATTGCAGCGATAGGCGTTTTATTAGCACTATACGTGAAAAATAAGACTCGCTCAAATATGAATTTAAGAATGCAGTGCAAAGCATTATCAAACTATTTGATGATTTACCTAGTGATTATTTTAATAGAAATGATCTACTCGGTGATTGCGTACGGATATAACATTGTACAGCTATTAATAATCACCAGAAAGTATTTTTATGCTTTTTATTCATATCCAATCGTCTATATTTTTACTATGGATGACGATATGTATAAATTCACAAAAACAATATATTGGACGTCGATGTTTCTTCTTGGAATTAAATTTATTACATGGTATTTGTATAATTTCAAGGGAATGACAGTTTTTTCGGGTTTGCTATTCCAGTACTCTGAGGGATGGACACGAAACGGTTTTATGCGAATGGATACAGGAGCGCTATTTGGCATTGTGTTATGTGTGACCCTTTACTATTGTTTTGTGAAAAAACAGTTGTTGTATTGGCTTGTTTTGGCTTTCTTATACATATACTTGATCTTTGTGACGCAATATAGGTTTCAGCTAATAGTAACGATTGTTTTAACGGCATATGGATATTATTGCTCAACAGATTCCAATAGAAAAAAGAACGTCAAACTGATGGCGATTTCTTTTATTATTATTGCGTTCGTCCTTTTTGGAGGCTTAGATTATATTCTGAATTTGTTTTCGCTTAATGGTATGGACGGAGGTTCTACAGCAGCAAGATTATTGACGATCGATCATTATTGGAGCTTGATTAAAGAAAAGAATGCCATTTTAGGAGTAGGATTCTTATCAGCATATACTAATAAGGCATTTAGTATTTTAAGAAGATCCGATACAGATAGATTTTGGCTGGAAGACCTTGGAATTTTGGGCGGAATTTTTACATTTGGAATCTTATCGTTGCTATTATACGGAAAATTGTTTTTTGATTCAATGAAAAGAACATTTGCTTCTCATAGAATTAGGAAGATTGAGGGTGGAGATGATTGCTTAAAAAAATGTGTTGTTGTGTATATGATACTATCCTGTATTTTACTTAATATTTTTGATGCACAACGAATGTGGTGTATGCCATTTTATTTGAGCGTTATATATTTTGTTCAAAATTCACTCAAAACCCAAAAGCAATAAATAAAAAGGAGTAATTGTATGAAAAAGAAAGTGATGTTAGTTTTTGGTACAAGACCAGAAGCAATAAAAATGTGTCCGTTGGTAAACGAGCTGAAAAAAAGAGAAACCTTAGAAACCATCGTTTGTGTTACAGGTCAACACCGGCAGATGTTGGATCAGGTGCTGGAAACTTTTAATGTTATTCCAGATTATGATTTGGCAATTATGAAACAGGGGCAAACATTGTTTGATATTACGACTGGTATTTTGGAAAAAATCAAAGCGGTTTTAGAGAACGTGAAACCTGACATCGTTTTGGTTCATGGTGATACCACGACGACATTTGTAACAGCATTGGCTTGCTTCTATTTGCAAATTCCGGTCGGACATGTGGAGGCCGGCTTGCGTACCTACAATATTTACAGCCCGTATCCAGAAGAATTCAATCGTCAGGCAGTCGGAATTATCAGTAAGTATAATTTTGCTCCCACTGAACTGGCAAAAAAGCATTTGTTGGACGAAGGGAAAGATGCAACATCCATTTATGTGACGGGGAATACCGTGATTGATGCCATGCAGCATACAGTAATTGCGGATTACCATCATCCGGAACTGGATTGGGTAGGCGACAGCAGGATGATTTTTATTACTGCGCATAGAAGAGAAAATCTTGGTCAGCCGATGCACAATATGTTCAGAGCGATTCGGCGGGTTTTAAATGAACATCCGGATGTAAAAGCTATTTATCCAATCCATATGAATCCGATCGTCCGAAAAGCTGCCGATGAAGAGCTGGGAGATTGTAACCAAATCCATATCATTGATCCCATTGAGGTATTCGATTGTCATAATTTTGAAGCTAGATGCTTTTTGTGCCTGACAGATTCTGGTGGAATCCAGGAGGAATGCCCTTCCTACGGAAAACCGGTTCTTGTTATGAGAGATAC
Organism: Clostridium sp. AF22-10; assembly: GCF_003478725.1. Lineage (NCBI taxonomy): Bacteria > Bacillati > Bacillota > Clostridia > Eubacteriales > Clostridiaceae > Clostridium > Clostridium sp. AF22-10. The sequence continues at coordinate 28,043 of NZ_QUFZ01000018.1, read as the reverse complement.
TACGGAGCGTCCGGAAGGCGTTGATGCAGGAACATTGAAATTAGTTGGTACCAGTGAGGAAAAAATATATGAGTGGTTTACAAAACTGCTCGATAATGAAGAAGAATATGCGAAAATGGCACATGCTGCCAATCCGTATGGTGATGGCCATGCTTGTGAAAGAATTGCGGACATTTTGGAAAAAGGATATACTTCTATTTGATGTTTGCATGGAAATGACTGTATTGAGACAGTATCATTTTAACTGGAAAGAATAGATACTCTCAAGCAGTAGAATGTATCCTATAAAGGAACGAAATTGATTTTATAGGCACTTGTAGAATTGATGGATGAAGTGAATTCAATTTTAGATTCACTTCATCCGTTAATTTTAAGAAAATTCCTAAATACAAGAGAAAATTGAAAATCGAAAATGAAGGATAAGTTAAAAGTAGGATATTTAATGAAAGGTTTCAAATGGAGATAATTGAATGAAGAAAAAAGTAATGCTAAATGTAGGCTGCACTATGCTATGTCAGTTGGTGACATTTATAAGTGGATTGATCGTTCCCCGATTGATTTTAAGCACCTTTGGCTCAGAAGCGAATGGACTGGTATCGTCAATAACGCAATTTTTGAATTATATTGCATTGGTTGAAGGTGGAATTGGCAGTGTGGTTCTTACAGCTTTATATGGACCACTTGCAAAGAAAGATGACAGAAAAATAAGCAGCGTATTGAAAGCGGCTGAGAACTTCTTCAGACAGATTGCATCTATATTTGTGTTTTACACCATCGCATTGGCATGTGTGTATCCGATTGTGATTAAATCGAGCTTTTCGTGGCTTTATGTGGCTTCGTTGACTGTGATTTTGTCGTTTACTTTGTTTATACAATACTTTTTTTCTATTACGTACAAGCTTTTGCTGCAGGCAGATCAGAAAATGTATATTGTTCAACTGTGGCAATCGTTGATTACATTGTTGAACATCATCGCAGTCGTTGTTTCGATTAAGCTGTTTCCGGAGTTGCATTTTGTAAAGCTGTGCAGCGTGCTGTTGTTTGCAATACAGCCGGTGGCTTATAGTAATTACGTAAAAAAACACTATAAACTGTATAAGGATGTGGAACCAGACAAAAACTCGTTGGCTCAAAGATGGGCTTGCTTTGGACAGAATTTTGCCTATTTTATCCACAGTAATACAGACGTGGTTGTGCTGACGCTATTTAGCGACTTGAAAACAGTGTCGGTCTATTCGGTTTATTTATTGGTCGTAAAAAATTTGCAAAACCTTTTTAAGTCGTTTTCCAATGCGTTTAATCCGATGATCGGAAAGGCGATTGCAGTAAACGATTATAAACAAGCAAGCAAGTATATGGAAACTTATGAGTTTGTTGTATCAAATGTCGCGACTATAATATTTGGATGCTGTATCTATTTGCTGCCTAGTTTTGTGTTGATTTATACGCATGGCGTGACAGATACCAATTATTATAGAGTGATTTTTTCAACCATAATCATTTTTGCAGAGTATATTTATTGTATTCGCGATCCTTATGTATCGGTTGTATATGCAGCAGGTAAATTCAAAGAGACTTCCAATAGTGCTTATATAGAGGCAATCATCAACATCGTTCTCTCTGTTATATTGGTCTTTAAATTTGGCTTGGAGGGAATTGCTGTTGGAACATTTATTGGTATGCTGTACAGAATGATATATCTGGTCTGGTTTATAAATAAAGATATTATGCCGTATCCGATTTCTAATATCGTTAAAAGATTGAGCCTTTCGATTGGCACGATTGTGATTTCTTGTCTTATTGTGTCGGTATTAGATACGACGGGATCGTCTACATTGATTTTGTGGGTCAAAAATGGAGTGTTGTGTTTTGGCGTATACTGTGCAGTTACTGTTGTTTTGAATTTTGCATTTGATAAAGAGCTGTTCTTGAACGTATGCAAGAAAGCTGTCAGAAGAAGAAAAGGGTGAGATATTATGCGCAAAGAAAAGGTAGGAATAATATCGATACATTATGGCGTCAACTTTGGATCAGCACTGCAAGCGATAGCATTGTCCCAGTATCTAAAACAGAATTTTGAATTTGAATGCGTTGATGTTATTAATTATATTCCGAAACGATTCAAAAGAATAAACCGATTGAAGAATATATCTGGTCATGGAGCAAAATATTTTATCCACGGCTTGATTAGAATGAGCCGGTTTGAAAAAACAAATAAAAAATATATATCTTATCTAAAAGAAAATATCTCCGTTTCAAAGCCGATTTATTCAATGCGGGAAGCAAAGGCTGAATTTGGCGATTATGATTATTTGATCGCTGGAAGTGATCAGATTTGGAACAGCGAATACAATCAGGGCATTGATGAGATGTATTATCTTGGCTTTGCTTCTGAGAATACAACGAAGATCGCATATGCGGCTAGTTGTGGGAAAGAGGAATATTCAGACACAGATTGGGATAAGATACGTAAGCTGCTGGAGACTTTTTCGGCAATCAGCCTGAGAGAAAAATCTTCAGCTAAAATTATGGATGAACATGGGATTCAGAATTGCAAATTTGTGCTGGATCCGACGTTCCTTTTCAGCAGAGCACAATGGAAGAACTATGAAAAAGAAGTTGTGGGATGCCCAGAAAAATATTTGTTGATTTACTTCTTGGATACAAGAGGAGAAGATATTGTAAAATTGGCAAAAAAGATTGCTGTTGCTAAAGGACTGCATACAGTTTTAATCCGGCCAGTATATAGCAAAATTGATTATGGCGTTGACCTAGTCGTTTCGGACGCAACTCCGGATAAGTATATTTGGCTATTCCGGCATGCTTCGTTTGTGGTTACAAATTCTTTTCATGGAGTGTCTTTTTCAATCAATATGGAAAGACAGTTTGTGGCGTTGAAACGTGACAAATACAATTCTCGATTGGATAATATTATGAATGTGATGGGGTTAGCAGATCGATTTGTCACCACAAAGGAAGATGGTTTGATCGAAAGTGATATAAATTATAGTAAAGTAAATGAAAGAAAAAGTGCATTATTAAAATCTTCAAAAGAATTTTTGCAAAGCGCATTGCAATAATTTGTGCGTTGCAGAAAGTTTGGTGGAAAATATGCAAAAAATTTGTGAAAATAAAAAATGCTACGGTTGTGGCGCGTGTTGTACAGTGTGTCCTAAGGATGCGATATCACTGAAAGAAAATGAAACAACGGGGCATCTTAGACCGGTCATCGATCAGGGAAAATGTGTAGATTGCGGTTTGTGTTCTAAGCATTGTCCTGCAAATAGCGAGTATAAGTACAAAGATAATACAGTAACGTATGCAGCGTATAGAACGGATCCGGAAAAGCAAAATGGAAGCAGTTCCGGAGGTGTAGCAGCAGCTTTTTATGAGTTGGCAATCGATAAGAATTGGGCGATTGTGGGAACGATTATGGACTCCAACTTTAAGGCCAGAATGGAGCTTTCCTGTGATAAGCAGAACATTGAACAATTTAAAGGAAGTAAATATGTTCAAGCGTATCCAGTCGATGCATTAAATCAAGTAAAGAGCGTTTTGAAAGAAGGAAAGAATGTATTGTTCATTGGGACGCCGTGTGAATGTGAAGCGGCTCGTAGCATTGCAATGGACAACGCAGAAAGGCTATTGACGGTTGATTTGATTTGTCATGGAGTTCCATCATATAAAGTTTTACGCGATTATATCAAATGGGTTGAGGTAAAAAAGAAAAGTAAAATTCAAAAAATTTCTTTCAGATCATCTTGGGGCGAGGAGATGATCCTCAACGATGGTAAGAAAAATGTATGGCATCGGAGGATGTGGTGGGATCCATATTTGGAGGCATTTAATTCCGGCATTATCAATAATGATGCTTGTTTTGAATGCCCATTTGCACGTGAAAAAAGATGCTCAGATCTTACGATTGGAGATTTTTGGGGAATTGGCTCAGAAGCTCCCTTTCATAAGCCAAATAGAAAAGTTTCGGTAATAGGAGTAAATAGTAAACGCGGATTTGATTTTTTAAATGAATGCAAATCACTAGTTCTTGAAAAAAGAAATTGGAGTGAAGCTGTTGCTGGTAATTCACAGCTTCGAGCACCTTTACCTAAAAGTTCTCAATACGATTTGTTTTGGGAAAAATATTATAAATATGGAATAGATGCTGCATTTAAGGCTACGGTTTATAAAAAGGTGTGTAAACGTTATTACAAAGAATACCCTATTATATTACTTAAAAGTATTATAAAAAAGTGTATTTGTTGGGATAGAAAGATTCAATGAGAATACAGTGTAAATAATTGAAGGATAAGGGGTTTGATGAATGACTAAAGGCGTAGATATCAAGAAAATGAATGATTTCGGGGGGGGGTAAGAGGTGATTTAGGTATTAGTTTTTGTAGATATATTGCTATGAATTTCATTGTAGCATGCCATGTTTTACAATATTATGATAACGAGCTAGCATGGTGGTTTAACTGCGGTGTTCAAATTTTTATTTGCATATCCGGCTTTTTATATGGACAACGAAGAATCGACAATGGATACAGCTTTATAAAAAGAAGATTTATAAAGATTCTTAGTGGCTATTATGTTTGTTTATTAATTGATGTGGTTTTATTATATATATTTTCAGATCAAGTGGTTGATATAAAAGACATTATATTAATGGTGTTTTGTAAAGGAACTATAGCTGGTTTAGGACATTTGTGGTTTGTAGGAACAATTTTATTTTGTTATTTGTTGACACCGATATTATCTCAAGTATATGAGTTTCAAAATCGCAAAAACTTTAAAATAGAATTTTTCTCATTTTGCGTGTGTTTGTGTATTGTTGTTCAAATACATCTGCCACAATTTAATCCAATTTGGATTTTGTGTTATATATGCGGATATTCTATAGGAAAACTGAAACTGAAAGATGAAAAGTGGCTATATAAAGCGAGTTTGTTGTTTGTTCCAACGAGCATTATATTTAATATTGTGAAAATATATATGAAGTATATATTAAAAATCACATTAAAAAATGATGCGTTAAATTCGTTATATGCGCGATATGGGAACTATGTCATTTATTACTGGGAGTTTCATTGTTTTTAATTTTATATGTGATATAATAAAAAGTTTCTTCAACATATTTCAGGAATTGCTCACATACTAAAAATTATCAGATAAATACTCATATGATATATACTTGGCTCATCATATATACATATTGGGACCTTTATCTATTTTAAGCTTGCAAATTTATACATATTGGGACCTTTATCTATTTTAAGCTTGCAAATTTCTACCTTTTCAAAAATCATTATATTAATTGGCTTGATTAGTGCTCAAAGTATTATAGTGCATAAGGCAAGTGCTTTGTTAAATCAATTGAAGATAAGTGATTAAACATATGATTATATCAGGAATGAAAAAATGTGGTTTGCTATTTCTGATATTTGAAAATTTCTCCTTTTAAGATAGAACAATAAGAGGTAATTAAAAATGGGTAAGTATTTTGGAACGGACGGCTTCCGTGGTGAAGCCGGAATTACATTAACAGCGGACCATGCCTATAAAGTGGGTCGCTTTCTGGGTTGGTATTACAATGCTCTGCGTGAGCGCAATGGTGATACCGACCCCGCTCGCATTGTCATTGGCAAGGACACTCGTCGCAGCTCCTATATGTTTGAATATAGTTTGGTTGCAGGTCTAACTGCTTCCGGCGCAGACGCCTACCTGCTGCACGTCACGACTACGCCCAGCGTGGCTTATATTGCTCGTGTGGATGACTTTGACTGTGGCATCATGATCTCTGCCAGCCACAATCCCTACTATGATAACGGCATCAAGCTGATCGACTGCTACGGCGAGAAGATGCCGGAGGAGACCCTGCTGCTGGTGGAGGATTATATCGACGGAAAGCTCCATGTGTTCGATAAGGACTGGCCGGAACTGCCCTTTGCTCGTCGTGAGCACATCGGCTGCACGGTGGACTACGTGGCAGGCCGTAACCGTTATATGGCTATCTGATCAGTCTCGGCATCTATTCCTTCAAGGGTGTCAAGGTCGGCCTAGACTGCGCCAACGGAAGTTCTTGGAACATCGCTAAAAGCGTTTTCGATGCGCTGGGTGCTGACACCTATGTCATAAACAACAAGCCGAATGGCCTGAACATCAACAATAACGCTGGCTCCACCCACATCGAAGGCCTGCAGAAGTTCGTGGTAGAGAACGGGCTGGATGTCGGTTTTGCCTTTGATGGCGATGCTGACCGCTGCTTGTGCGTGGACGAGAAGGGAAATGTCATCACTGGCGACCATATCCTGTATATCTATGGCTGCTATATGAAAGAGCGTGGCAAGCTGCTGACCAATACTGTGGTTACGACCGTTATGTCCAACTTTGGCCTGTACAAAGCATTTGATGAGCAGGGCATTGGTTATGCTAAGACTGCCGTGGGCGACAAGTACGTCTATGAATATATGGCAAAGAATGGTTGTCGTATCGGTGGTGAACAGAGTGGACACATCATCTTCAGCAAGTATGCCAGTACCGGCGATGGTATTCTGACGAGCCTGAAGATGATGGAAGTTATGCTGGCCAAGAAGAAGCCGATGAGTGAGTTGGCAGCACCGCTGAAAATTTATCCGCAGGTGCTGGAGAATGTCCGTGTAACGGATAAGAAAGCCGCACAGAATGACCCTGATGTACAGGAAGCGGTAAATAAAGTGGCAGAAACACTGGGCGATACTGGTCGTATTCTAGTTCGTGAATCCGGTACAGAGCCTGTGGTGCGTGTCATGGTGGAGGCACCTGACCATGATACCTGCCAGAAGTATGTTGATGAAGTGGTCAATGTGATCTGCGAAAAGGGATATAAGGCATAAAGTCAATGACGACTCTGGCAGTTCCCGGAGTCGTTTTGCATAGAAGGGAAAGTATAATAGATTAAATAACGGGAGGGATAAACCTATGTGTGGAATCGTTGGTTTTACAGGAAACCAACAGGCAGCACCGATTTTGTTGGACGGTCTGTCAAAGTTGGAATATAGAGGATATGACTCGGCTGGACTGGCTGTACGCGATGGAGAAGCTCTGGCACAGGTCGTCAAGGCAAAAGGCCGTCTGTCCAACCTGATCGAGAAAACAGATGCTGGTAATGCGCTGAAAGGAACCTGTGGTATTGGTCATACACGTTGGGCAACACATGGTGAGCCGAGTCAGACCAATGCACATCCTCATGTGTCTGGCAACTGCAACCGTTCTGGTTCTGGGGCAGTAGAATCAGAAGTAGTCGGCGTTCATAATGGTATCATTGAAAACTATGTCGAACTGAAGGAAAAGTTGCTGAAGCACGGTTATACTTTTTACAGCCAGACGGATACCGAAGTAGTCATCAAGTTGGTGGACTACTATTATAAGAAGTACAACCTCGGCCCTATCGATGCCATTGCCAAGACGATGGTTCGTGTACGAGGTTCCTATGCGCTTGAACTGATGTTCCGTGATTATCCGGGCGAAATCTGGGTGGCGCGTAAGGATAGCCCGATGATTATCGGTATTGCGGATGGTGAAACTTATGTGGCTTCGGATGTCCCGGCAATTCTGAAATACACTCGCAACGTGTATTACATTGGCAACCTTGAGTTCGCAAAACTGACTCCGGGTGAAGCTCATTTCTATGACTTGAACGGTGATGAAATTGAGAAGCAGACCACCGAGATCAAGTGGGATGCAGAAGCAGCCGAAAAAGGCGGCTTTGAGCATTTCATGATGAAAGAAATCCATGAGCAGCCGAAAGCTGTTCAGGATACCCTTAACTCTGTGATCAAGAACGGCGCTATCGACCTGTCCAGTGTGGAGATCACCGAGGACGAAATTAAAAATTTTGAGCAAATCTATATTGTTGCCTGTGGCTCTGCATGGCATGTGGGCATGGCTGCTCAGTATGTGCTGGAAGATATAGCAGATATCCCGGTGCGTGTGGAACTCGCATCTGAGTTCCGCTATCGTAAAATGCCACTCAATCAGAAGGCACTGGTGATCGTTGTTAGCCAGTCTGGTGAGACAGCGGATACACTGGCAGCATTGCGTCTTGCAAAAGAAAAGGGCATTACCACAATGGCAATCGTCAATGTGGTGGGCAGTAGCATTGCTCGTGAAGCCGATAAGGTGTTTTACACACTCGCTGGCCCAGAAATTTCTGTCGCAACGACCAAGGCATACAGTGCACAATTGGCGGCTATGTATTGTCTGGCGGTTCAGTTTGCGAAGGTTAGAGAAAAAATCACTGAAGAACAGTACAGCTACTATATCTCCGAGCTGCTGGCCATCCCGGAGAAGATGCAGAAGGTGCTGGAAGACAAGGAACGTATTCAGTGGTTTGCGGCAAAGTATGCAAATGCCCATGATGTGTTCTTTGTAGGCCGTGGCATTGATTATGCAGTTTGCCTGGAAGGAAGTCTGAAGCTGAAAGAGATTAGCTACATCCATTCCGAGGCATACGCTGCGGGCGAACTGAAGCACGGTACGATCAGCCTCATCGAGCAGGGAACGCTGGTCATCGGTGTGCTGACACAGAGCGAGCTGTATGAAAAGACCATCAGCAATATGCTGGAGTGTAAGAGCCGTGGTGCATACCTGATGGGGCTGACTACATATGGCAAGTACGAAATCGAAGATCAGGTAAACTTCACGGTCTATGTTCCGAAGGTGGACGAGCACTTTGTGGAAAGTTTGGCAGTGATTCCGCTGCAGCTGCTGGGCTACTATGTGTCTGTGGCAAAAGGTCTGGATGTGGATAAGCCAAGAAACCTGGCGAAAAGTGTTACTGTAGAATGAAAAATAGCAATAGGGAGGGTATGATGAATACAACATTACTTATCATGGCAGCCGGTATCGGTAGCCGCTTCGGAAAGGGAATCAAGCAGTTGGAACCGGTGGATGATGCTGGACATATCATCATGGACTATTCCATCCATGATGCCATTGAAGCAGGTTTCAACCATGTGGTATTTATTGTCCGCAAGGATATTGAGCAGGAGTTTAAAGAGGTTATCGGTGAGCGTATTAAAGCTATCTGCTCTGCGCATGATGTAACAGTGGATTATGCATTCCAGGATATTAATGATATTCCAGGAACTTTACCAGAAGGCCGAACAAAACCTTGGGGAACCGGTCAGGCGGTACTGGTAGCTAAAGAATTACTGAAGACTCCGTTTATCGTTATCAATGCAGACGATTACTACGGCAAAGAAGGCTTTAAGGCTGTTCATGAGTATCTGGTGAACGGCGGTAAATTTTGCATGGCTGGCTTTGTGCTGAAGAACACGCTGTCTGATAACGGCGGTGTGACCCGTGGTATCTGCAAGATGGACGAGCAGAACAACCTGACCGAAGTAGTGGAGACTAAGAACATCGTAAAGACAGCGGATGGGGCAGAAGCAGACGGAAAAGTGATTGATGTTGATTCTCTGGTTTCTATGAATATGTGGGGTCTGACTCCTGATTTCCTAGGTGTGCTGGAAGAAGGCTTCAAAGAGTTCTTTGAGAAAGAAGTGCCGGGCAATCCTATGAAGGCAGAATATCTAATCCCTATCTTCATCGGTGAGCTATTAGAGCAGGGCAAGATGTCCGTAAAGGTTCTGAAAACCAATGATACATGGTATGGCATGACCTATCATGAGGATGTCGCATCTGTAAAGGACAGCTTCAAGAAGATGCTGGAGAATGGTGTGTACAAGGCTGACTTGTTCAGTGATCTGTAAATGACGATAAAAGAAATGATTGATTTACTAGGGAAAATCCTCACAAATATCCTGACTGCCCTGTATGAGCCGTTTGGTTTCGCACTTCTCCTTTCATTCCTAGCTATGTTTTTCTACTTATATGCTTATGAGCCTACCACAGCAGGCAAAGGATGGAAGAACGCCATAGTGACATGGTATCGGAAATTTAAGGAGAGTGTATGCTTTAGAAAACTATTTTTCTTAGCCTTTGTGACTTCTCTTATTCTGTTCCGCACATTGCTGAACAGAAAGATGTGGATGAATCCTTTATCTGACGTCATGGGCGGTTGGGGCATCTGGGAGACTGTGAACGGAGAGAGACAGCTGACCACCGAGTGCATCGAGAACGTAATCATGATGGTGCCGTTCTCAGCAGTAGTGCTGTGGACATTCGGAGAGAAGATTGAAAACAGCTTGAAGAAGATCCTATGGCAAAGCGGGAAGATAGCATTTTGCTTTTCGATAAGCATTGAGATGCTGCAATTATTGCTTCGTTTGGGAACATTCCAGCTATCGGATATCTTCTATAACACCGTAGGTGGAGCACTCGGCGGTTTATTGTACTATGTAGCGATGAAGGCAAGAAAACGTCTGTAAAACCGGATGAAATTGTGATATACTGGGAGCGGTAGCTCCTTAATAGTGAACAATAACAGTATATTGCCCTCACTCCAACGCAGTGATATACTTAAGCCATATTAATTAAAGAAAAGAGGTATACATTCTATGCCCAGAACAAAAGGTAGCAAGAATAAGCCCAAAACTGTGACTGCTGATTTTGCAACGCAGATTGCGGAAAAGCAGTCCGCGAAGGAAGCACTCACAGCGGAAATCGCATCCATCACCGCCAACATTGACACTTTAAAGGCTGACTTGAAAGAGAAGAAGACTGCTCTGAAGAAGGCCGAAAAAGAAGTGGCAACGCTGGAAGCAAAGAAGGCAAAAGCAGATGCCAAAGCTGCAGAAGAAGCAAAAAAGACAGAAGCAGAGTCCGTTCTGAAAAAGCTGCTTGCCGAAGGCATGAGTGCCGATGAAATCCTCGCTAAACTGAAATAACACGAAAAACCCGTGATGGACAGGCATAACGTGCCGTCCATTACGGGTTTTAGAGTTATAAGAACATAAGTTCATCCGGCGGCCACATCAAACTGAAAATGTGCCGGAAGGTTGAACTGCTTGATAAACGCATGATGCTGGGCGTGGTAGTGACGCAGATCGTACCCCAGATGGTGCAGTTCCAGCAATTTCACCAGCACCAGATTAAGGTGAATCTTTTTGACGGCGGCAATCTGCGCAGCGTCCAGCCCTCTCCGTGTCATTTGATAGACTTCATCACTGTCCAGCATCAGGTGGGATGTGAAAGCGTTATGCTCATAAAGAAGTATGTGCTTGTCCTTAATGGTCAGAAACTTGTTCAGAGTATGCAAGTCCATAAGCAGCTGATGCTCCAGATAATGTCCCAGCGCATAGCCGCACACCATCTGCTTCGTCTGTTTGTCCAGTTGGCGATTGATAAGGATCAGTGGCTTATCAAAATAGAGCGAAAGTAAACCCAGCATATCTTTAATGTGAGATGTTTCACTGATGTCCAGGCTGCAACTGCGCGCAATCTGTTTGATGTTGCGAGTTCCAGCATTTTGGACAAGTTCGTTGGCAGCTTGGTGAATAAACGCAGAATCCATAATGTGATCTCCTTCCGGGGATGGCATAGTGAATGGAACAGTGGTTCACAGGTTCATGATTCGTTCCTTTTCTCGTTTTTGTTCTCGGTACTTAAAATAGGCTTTGTGCATTTCATACATGATGCCGTCCATATCCTGCGGGGTCAAATCTCCACTGGCAAATAGCTCAGTAAGCTCAAATGCGAGATGCTGGGCTTCTATTTTGCCCTTTTTTCCGTAGGCTTCGGCGGCACGTTCGATAAATAAAGACTGATCCGGCTGTAAATAGGTCAGAGGTACATGGAATATATCGGCCATCTTTTCAAGCATTTCAATACTGCGAGGGTAGCGGCCATCACGCTCCCATCCGATGATCGTTCGTTTGTTGATACCCAGACATTGTGCCAATTCGTCCTGTGTTAAAGAATGTTTCTTTCGTAGATCGCGAACTTTCTCTCCAAATTTCATGCTTGCAACCTTTCTATGGAGTAGTTATCGTGCTGTAACAATGTGCAATGGAATTTGTAAATATTCAATCAGTGAGATGCAATAAATTTTCACATTTTCCTCTTGACACGGCGACATGACTTGCTTATAATATATGCTATATTCTATCATCTTTTGAATTATTATACCGTAAAAATCGTAAATATGCAAGCCGAAAAAGGTGAAAAAAGAGCGGAAGTTCAAAAGGTGAAATTGAATAGAAGAAAAAAGAAATTTAAACCAACACAAAGGAGGCCGTGAGAAGATGAGCAACGGAGAACATGAAATCCGCACCCCAAAGGGGCTGCGGATCGGGAATCGCAGTGTCGTTGATGGAAAGAATATGCTTCAGATCAAGCGTGGTGGCTGTGAAGATTATATTTCTGCTGAATCTCTGGTGGAGTGTATTCACGGCCTTCCCGTGAAGAGTATCGAATTTTTTACAGCAGAGAACCAACGGAAAGAAGCCTGAAGCAGAGTGCTTCATCGGACACTGAAAGCGCAGAGGTGGAATCTTAGGCGGCACTTAGTTAGCCGACCAGCTCCATCAGACGTTCTTTTGGGTCTACAATATAATATCTGTTTGTTTAGAGCGATACCGTAGCAATATGTGATATAGGCCGGAACAGAATGAGCGAATGCAGCGCAGCAGTGCGCCTGCGAGTAACTCATCCTGTTCCGGCTTTTTTAATTTTTTTTCAAAAATACCTTGCGAAATGCCCTTCCAGCAATTCTATATATGAGAGACTAAACATCACACCTTAAAAGAGAATCATGAAATAGCGATGCAGCAGGAGAAGTCTTAGACTTCCCGTTCAAAAAAAAACGGGTAAGTCTGGGACAACTTTTGCTGCATTTTTTGTTTCAGACCACCCGCAGCCAAAAGGCAGAAAGGTGGACATTATGATGACATTCAAGGAACTGAAAAAGCTTGTTAAACTTCCTTTGTACAAGGAACAGCGTGTTCCCACCGTGAAGGCTCTTGAGGAATCTGGCGTGTCGGTGGTAGCCGAGAAGATTCTGGAAAATCATGGAAGCATCAGTGTCTACCAAAATGGTTATGTGATTTACAGGGCGCATAAAAGAGTGACCGTTTTCTCGCTTCGTAACTGCGTACATTATAAATATGATGCATTGGAAGGTGCGGGGCATCACATTGAGGAAGAGGAATTTGATGAATATGAGTGGCACATCCGGCTGGTTCTGGAAGGAGAGGATCGTATTTTCATGAATTACGAAATCATTCAGGGAAAATGGATGCCATCCCGTGAGGACAGGGAGTATAGGGAAGAAATCCTAGAGGGAGTCGATGAAGCAGTGAGTACACTGGAAAGAATGATAAGTGAGGAAAGAGTGGAAGAGCTGCTCTCTACTTTGACTGATTTGCAGAGAAAGGTCGTCCATACTCATCTGTTTCATGGTCTGTCTTTCACAGAGGCAGCGAAACACCTTGGCATGACCCGCCAGAATCTTACCGGAATTTATAACGCAGCAATTTACAAGATACAGAAAAAGCACTTCCGGGCATTGTGCAGCTGATAACCTATACATAATCAAAAGATGAGCCGTCCAATCACAGAAAACACTCTGAATTGGGCGGCTCAAAAATTTTTTTAAATTTTTTTTTAAACACCTTGCGAAATAGACCTTCTCCGATTCTAGGAGTGAGAGGACACAAAAAATCTCCATCCAAATCGGAAAGTTCATAAAAAGTTCAAAAACTTTTTTAAAAACACCTTGCGAAATGACCTTTCTCCGATTCTAAGGATGAGAGGACAATACAAAACCTCTCACATGAACCTTGAAAATTGAATAAGCCATCCCAGAGAGATACTTCTGATACTGAATGTGCATCCTGCGTGTCTTGTCAGAGAAAACGCCGCTGAAATATGGGGCAGGAACGGGCTGGGGCAGAATGGCAAAGCTCAAATAACAGCAGATACAATGCGGCGGAGTGTCGAAAGATGCTCCGTCGTAGGAATGTACTGTTATTTATAATAGTGCAAATCCAGCAAGAGGGGAGGTGATGAATCTACATGAAGTACCCGTATTTCAGAGGTCTGGAAGCAGACCGATACAGTTTCTACCGTGTGCCGAAAGCACTCATCAAGGTAGACCTGTTTGAAAAGATGTCCGGCGATGCAAAGCTGCTTTATGCAGTCTTGCTGGATCGGATGAATCTCTCGCTTAAAAATGGCTGGCAGGACGAGAATGGAAATGCCTACATCATCTGTACGATAGATGAAATCATGGATTCGATTCGATGTGCCAGACAAAAAGCGGTCAAACTGCTGGACGAGCTGGAACACGAATATCAGCTTATTGAGCGGCGCAGGCAGGGCTTGGGAAAGCCGAACCTGCTCTATGTGAAAGACCTCTATGCGGGACTTTCACAATCGAACTACTGGAAGTATGAAAATCAAACTTCTGGTGGTTTGAAAAGCGAACTTCCGGGAGTATGGAAATCAAACGGAAGTAAGACTGATATAAATAATACTGATAGTAGTGAGACTGATCTAATCTATTCTGCACAATCTGGTGAAAACATATCCGGGGAGATGCGGGAAGATGAAAGGTATCGCTTCTATTTTCAAGACAAGCTGGAAATCCCAATCTTAGAGAAGAACTTCCCACATGACCGGGAAATCCTGATGGAGATTCTGGAACTTCTTGTGGAAACCGTAACCAGCAGAAAGAAGTTCCTGCGCATTTGCGGGGAAGAAAAGCCGAAAGAGGTGGTCAAAAGCCGCCTGATGAAGCTGGATTCCATGCACATCCAGTATGTAATGGAATGCCTGAAAAGCAATACCACGCAGGTACGAAACATCAAACAATATCTGCTTGCCACACTGTATAATGCTCCGACCACGATTGACAGCTATTACGCTGCACAGGTCAGACGTGATTTCGGATGGGGCGGCAGAAGCAATTAAGGAGGACGATGCAATGAGCGTGTTTTTTATGGATTTTGATATGGCTCCCTCGGTGATCTGGGCGAGAGACTTGTACGACCAGATGCAGATTCGGAGTGACTTCCGCAAGTGGTTCCCCCGGATGTGCCAGTATGGATTTGTGGAGGGCCGGGACTATGAGTTCGTTCCCCGTGTCCGTCCGCAGGATGAGGGCGGGCGCACGGTGCAGCGGTATGTGAAAGACTACCGGATCACGCTGGAGATGGCAAAGCAGTTGTACAAGCTCCATCACTTCCACAAGAACGACTGTTTCCACAGCTGCGAAGGACAGCACTGTATGGGAACGGATCACTGGATGCAGGCAGTCATTGAACTGCTGCATCAGCACAAGTGCAAAAGCCACGCGCCGCCGAAGCGTTTTTACGAATCACAGCCGCCCGATTCGCTGGTGACAACGACACAGATCGCAAAAGAGTACGGCTGCGGTGCAAAGGTGTTCAATCGTCTGCTCCATCTGCACGGTATCCAGTACCGGGCCAATAACCAGTGGGTGCTGTATGCAAAGCATCAGGATAAGGGATATACTGCAAACCTTGTTTTCCGGCTCCATCGGAGTGATGGCAGTGCAGTGGAAAAGCTGCATACGGCATGGACGCACAAAGGCAGGAAGTTTCTGTACCACGAACTGAAACGGCGTGGGATTCTTCCGATGGCAGAACAGGAGGGGTGAGCCTATGAACTTTACGAATAGCCCGTTTGAACGTATGATGCGCCAGCGTCCGGGGACGGACAGCGACCATCCCTGCATTTCCTGCCGGCACCGCAGGGAGTGCGGCTACATGATGCACCAGTGCAGAAAGAAATTTCGTTCGGTCTTTGGCGATACGGCTCCCCCGGTATCAGGCACAGTCAGTGTCTGATGCCGTTTGGATAAAACTATAAACCGGAAAGGAGGGCGCAGGTGCAGGATGAAGTAAACGAAAAAACGATGGCATTGTGCATCAAAGGCGGAAAAATCTCGGCACAGATTCTGAAAGCAGCATTGACAAAGCTGTTGGCAGAGATCGAGAAGAAGAAACAGCAGTCGAAGAAGATGGGAGGGCAGAACCGATGTAAGAGAGGAAAGCAGAGCATCAAGAGCTTGCAACAGAGCGGCGCACAGCTTACCAATATCGTTGTCACAGACAATAACATCAAGTCGTTTGACCGGGTAGCTAGGAAGTACGGCGTTGATTATAGTCTGAAAAAGGCAGAAAAAGAGGGCAAGACCGAATATCTGGTCTTTTTCAAGGCAAAAGATGTGGATGTTATGACGGCGGCATTCAAGGAATATACCGGAGTTTCGCTGAAAAAGGAGCAGCGGCAGTCCATCCGCAAGAAGCTGGAGCAGGCAAAGGAGCGTGTTGCCAAGCATCGTGAGATCACCAAGGAAAAGACGAAAGACAGAGGGCAGGTGCGATGAGCCAGAAAAAGAAAACGACCGCACAAAGCAAGCGTCCGCGCAAAGCCCCCTCCAACCAGACAGGTGGAACGGCATGGGGCAAGAAAGCAGCGGCGGCAATCAGCGGAAAGATGCAGTCGGCAGATATGAAAAAGCTGATCCTGCTGAATTTTCCTTACATTATCGCCTTTTACATGGTGGAGAAAGCCGCATGGCTGTACCGACACTGTAATGGCGATACCATCGTGGACAGGCTGATGGTTCTTTTTATGAACTTCGGTCTGGCCTACAAGAGTTATCTGCCAAGTGTCCATCCGTTCGACTTGCTGGTGGGTCTGATCGGTGCAGCAGCACTGAAAGCCGTGATCTACTTTAAGGGGAAGAACGCAAAGAAGTATCGTCAGGGAGAGGAATACGGCTCTGCCCGGTGGGGCAATGCCAAGGACATTGAACCTTTTATTGACCCGGTATTCGAGAATAATGTGCTACTCACCCAGACGGAACGGTTGATGATGAGCGGCAGACCAAAGCATCCGAAGTATGCCAGAAATAAGAACGTCATTGTGATTGGCGGCTCTGGCAGCGGCAAGACACGATTTTTCGTGAAGCCCAATCTGATGCAGATGCCCGAAAAGGTCAGCTACGTCTGTACTGACCCGAAAGGTACGATCATCATTGAATGCGGAAAGATGCTCTCGGATGCCGGGTACAAAATCAAAGTCCTGAATACGATCAATTTCAAGAAGTCGATGCACTATAACCCGTTCCACTATATCCGCAGTGAGAAAGATATTCTGAAACTGGTCAATACCATCATCGCCAACACGAAAGGAGATGGCGAGAAGTCCGGCGAAGATTTCTGGGTCAAGGCAGAACGCCTGCTCTACTGCGCACTCATCGGCTATATCTACTATGAAGCCCCGGAGGAAGAACAGAACTTCTCCACGCTGCTGGAATTTATCAATGCCAGCGAAGCCCGCGAGGACGATGAGGAATTTAAGAATCCCGTCGATGAGCTGTTTGAGGATTTGGAAAAGGCGAAACCGGAACACTTTGCCGTGCGGCAGTACAAAAAGTACAAGCTGGCGGCAGGTGTTGTATGCTCTAAAAGACTTCTTAATCAAGCAGTTGGGAAGTCTCTTAGAACACACAACCTAAAACCGAAGAAAGGAGCGCAAGTTATGAGAAAAAACGAGAAAATCACAGCTCTGTACGAACGATTGAGCCGTGATGACTTCGGCAAAGACGATGACCAACAGCGTGAGAGCAATTCCATTTCCAATCAAAAGGCTATGTTGGAGGAGTTCGCCGCACGGCAGGGCTTTACGAACATTGTCCATTTCACGGATGATGGTATTAGCGGCACTTGCTTTGATCGTCCCGGATTTTTGGCAATGATGAAAGAAGTGGAAGCCGGGAATGTGGAGTACCTGTGTATCAAGGACATGAGCCGCATGGGTCGTGACTATCTGAAAGTCGGTCAGATTATGGAAATCCTGCGTCAGCGTGGCGTGCGACTTATCGCCATCAATGACGGCGTGGATAGTGCCAGAGGTGACGATGATTTTACCCCTTTCCGCAACATTATGAACGAGTATTACGCCAGAGACACCAGCCGAAAAATCCGTTCCACTTTCCAGTCCAAAGGCAAGTCCGGCAAGCACCTCACAGGCACGGTCATTTACGGCTATCTCTGGAACGAAGCAAGAGACCAATGGTTGGTTGACCCCGAAGCCGCAGAGGTGGTCAAGCGTATCTTTGCCATGACGATTGAAGGCTACGGTCCGTATCAGATCGCCAGCAAACTGAAATCGGAAAAGGTGCTTATTCCGTCCGCTTACCTTGCCCAGCACGGCGAGGGCGTGAACAAAAACAAGACTTTCAAAGATGTGTACGGCTGGGGTTCTTCCACCATCTGCAACATTCTTGAAAAGCGTGAATATCTGGGACACACCATCAATTTCAAGACCCGAAAGCACTTCAAGGACAAGAAAAGCCATTATGTCCCGGAGGACGAATGGACGATTTTTGAGAATACGCACGAAGCCATTATTGACCAGCAGACCTTTGACCTTGTGCAGAAAATCCGTGGGAATGTCAGACGCTACCCGGACGGCTGGGGCGAAGCAGCTCCCCTCACGGGCTTACTCTATTGCGCCGATTGCGGCGGCAAGATGTATGTCCACCGCACCAACAACGGCAAGCGCATTTCTCAATACACCTGCTCACAGTACACCAAAGTTCCTTGCGGAACGCTCTGCAAGACCCAGCACCGTATCAATGAAGATGTGGTACTGTCCCTTGTCTCTGAAATGCTGAAATCCATTGCCGAGTATGCGAAGCATGACAGAGCCGAGTTTGTCCGTGTGGTGCAGGAAGCGCAGTCCAGCCAGCAGACCACAGAGGTCAGGAAACAGCGGACACGCCTTGCCACAGCAAAGCAGAGAGTTTCCGAGCTGGAAGTCCTGCTCTGCAAAATCTACGAGGACAACATTTTAGGAAAGCTGTCCGACAGCAGATACGCCACTCTGGACGCTCAATATGAAAAGGAGCAGACCGAGCTTACCGCCGAAATCTCTGTTCTGGAAAAGGCTGTCAAGAGCTATGAGAAACACGAAAAGGACGCTGACCGTTTTATCGCTCTGATTGACAAGTACGAGAACTTCGACAAGCTGACCATTGCTATGCTCAACGAGTTTATCGAGAAAATCCTTGTGCATGAGCGTGACCGCAAAGGCAGTATACAGACCACACAGGAGGTCGAGATTTACTTCAATTTTGTCGGGCGTTTCGTTCCCCCAGCGTTTGGAGAAGTGGAGCTTACTCCGGAGGAATTAGAGGAAATCCGCAAGCGTGAGGAACGCAAGGACAGGCTTCATCAGAACTACTTGAAGCGGAAAGCCAGCGGAGCGCAGAAGCGATACGAGGACAAAATCAAGGGGAGAAAAAAGGCAGAAATCGAAGCCAAGAAAGCCGCTATTCGTGCGGAGGATATTGCAAAGGGAGTGTTCGTCCCTGTCAGCAGTTTACCGCAGAGAGAGCCGATGAAAGGAGTACAAACAGCATGAATATCACTTATACACAGAACGGCGATTATCTTATCCCGAACATCGTTATCCGCAAGACCAAGCCCCTCGGACACTACGGCAGACTTCGCAAGGCGTATCTGGAAATGCACCGTCCGATACTGTTCAATGAGCTGGTGCTATCCGACAAGCTCTTTGAGCATTGCGCCGAGATTGACGAAGCGGCACGAAACCGCATGGAGCTGATCGTGCGGTCACTGGCAGAGCAAAACGGCGTGACCGAAAGGCTGAAAGCCAAAAACCAAATGGAATGGGTGCGGCAGATGAACGCTTGCAAGGCACAGGCAGAGGAGATTGTGAAAGCGGAATTGATTTATGATTGAGCGAGGAAGTCCGGGCAGAAAACTGTTCGGACTTTTCTCAGTTTGCGCGCCATGGGCGCGCTCTAACGGGTGTAAGTCCCGAACACGCCCAGATAGTGGGAAGTGTATAGCCGAACAGCAAGGGTGTCCATCGCGAGGTGGAATCTGAAGGAAGCTGTAAGCAAATCTCTGGTCCGACGGACAGAAATCACATAGAAGGCTAGGCTGCGAGAGATAAGTTGGCTGAAAGCAACAAAGTCTAATAACTATCACCTTTGTAGTAGCAGAGTAAATGTGGCGGATATATGGAGAGAAAGAGCGTGCACCTTAAGCGTGGAGGTCTCACAGAGGTTCCATTAGCTAGTAACAACGAACTGTGAGAAGTCAGCCGAGCCCATAGTAGTGAAGAAGTCTCTGTAATGGAGATGGAGCAAAGGGGCGAACAATCAATAAGTTTGAGTATGTCTTGAATTGCAGAAATGGCAACATCTGCCGTAACCAATCGGGAAAAGGGTGGTCAAATCAAGCGAGACGGAAAGGAAAGAACGCATGGACACAAGTAGTCTAATGGAGCAGATATTATCTAGTGATAACCTCAATAGAGCATATCTGCAAGTCGTACGAAATAAAGGTGCAGAGGGAGTGGACGGAATGAAGTACACAGAACTCAAGGAACATCTTGCAAAGAACGGCGAAATCATCAAGGAACAGTTGAGGACAAGAAAGTATAAACCTCAGCCAGTACGAAGAGTGGAGATACCAAAGCCTGATGGCGGTGTCAGAAACCTAGGAATACCAACAGTAACAGACAGATTTGTACAACAAGCCATTGCGCAGGTATTAACACCAATCTATGAGGAACAGTTCCATGACCAAAGTTATGGATTCAGACCGAATAGATGTGCACAACAAGCAATCCTAACAGCACTTGATAGGATGAATGACGGTAATGACTGGATTGTAGACATCGACTTGGAAAAGTTCTTTGACACAGTAAATCATGACAAGCTTATGACTATCATAGGCAGAACCATTAAAGATGGAGATGTCATCTCTATCGTTAGAAAATACCTTGTCAGCGGAATCATGATAGATGATGAATATGAGGATTCCATTGTGGGGACACCACAAGGAGGAAATCTCTCGCCATTATTGGCAAACATCATGCTGAATGAACTTGATAAGGAAATGGAAAAGCGAGGGCTTAACTTTGTACGATATGCGGATGACTGTATTATTATGGTCGGAAGCGAAATGTCTGCCAACAGAGTCATGAGAAATATTTCACGATTCATTGAAAAGAAGCTAGGGCTCAAAGTCAACATGAGCAAGAGCAAGGTAGATAAACCACAAGGACTTAAATACCTTGGATTCGGTTTTTACTTTGATTCAAGAGCGCATCAGTTTAAGGCGAAACCACATGCAAAATCGGTAGCAAAGTTTAAGAAAAGGATGAAAGAATTCACTTGTCGTAGTTGGGGTGTCAGCAACAGTTATAAAGTAGAGAAGCTTAACCAGCTCATTAGAGGGTGGATTAACTACTTCAAAATAGGAAACATGAAAACACTCTGCAAACAATTAGATTCAAACATTCGTTACAGACTTCGTATGTGTATATGGAAACAATGGAAGACACCACAAAATCGTGCAAAGAACTTGATAAAACTTGGAATTAACAAATATACAGCATGGAAAGTTGCATATGCAGGGGATAGGATTGCCTATGTATGCAACAAGGGTGCTGTGAACGTTGCAATAAGCAATGAGAGACTAACCAGATTTGGATTAGTCTCAATGATGGATTACTACGCCGAAAGGTGTGTTACTTGTTAAGTTGATTGAACCGCCGTATACGGAACCGTACGTACGGTGGTGTGAGAGGTCGGGAAAATTTATTTAATTTTCCCTCCTACTCGATTGTAGTCCAAAGTTGCGGTAGAATTGTTCACGAGTTTTATGGTACAATTTATGCGAATAAAGAAAACGGAAAATTAGAATCTAACAAGAGAATGTGGTTGTATGAAAAAATCCATATTAGTATTTTGGGCAATCGTGTGTCTGTTACCTATTCAAAGGAGGTTTAAGAATTTCAAATGAAACATATAAGAAATATATTGCTGTTGATTACGATTATTTTTGCTTTTGTTATGCAAGCTGAAGTATATCAAAATATGCTCTGGAACTTTAATGGTGCTTATTATTTATCGTCCAGATACACAACTACTAATGACGATATGGATTCATTTTTAGCCAATGCAGAAGATACAGCTGAGAAGCATGGTGTTCATATTTTTTCGACTTTTAATCAGAGAGTTTCTAATTATCAGACAAGACTTTATATTTATGGTGATGATACCGTTGTTCGGGATAGTCTTAAAAGCACAATGGATATTGAGGAAAAAACATATACGGCTTTGATAGGCGGAATCACCGTAATAGAATTTGAAGATTTTAGAGAAGCAAAAAACACAGGCAATGGACAGGAAATAATGGTCAGCTATATCGGTGATGATGATGACATTATTGCCACATATCAAGATTTGGCAAAAGAATATTCTATATCGCAGCCAGAGTTTTGGCAATCAACCGAAACTGATATGATGTTCATTGTTTGGGGCATGGTTGCCATATTGATGATTGTACTTAATATGATTGAGGTGATACGCAGACAAAAGGAAGTAGTTGTACGAGCTTCTCTGGGCGAAAATGCTGCTGTGATTGCTCTAAAAGCTGTAGTGGCTGATATGATTTCATATGCTGCATTATTCGTCTTAGCAAAGTTGCTTGTTTCTCAATTTATATCGGGAGCGTATGAAGATCATCTCATTTTGGCAGTGTATTGTGCCGGAGCAGTTCTTTCCGTAATTCCTTATGCTGCTTTTGTCCGCTTTGATGTAAAAAAAGCCTTTGCCAATGCTTCAGATAAAAAAGGTATGTTTTATCTTCTGAACGGTCTTAAAGTATTTGCTACTGCTATGACAATTTTTACAATAACTACAAATCTCAGTAGCATTCAAGGTAATTTACTTACAAACACTACTCTTTTAGAAAATCATTATAATGATTATTATTTTGGAGTTATGCAGATTGAACCTCCTTTTGAAGAAAATGAGGAGGAATCCAAAGAGAGCAAATTTTGGAATGACCTTTACGAAAATGAATACAACACGATAAATCCGGTGGTCTGCATAGGCAGCCGGATAAGCGATACGGATAATTATATTTTTGTAAATCATAATGCCAGAGATATGCTGCAAGGGTTTTCTGATATGCTTACTGAAGATGATGAAAAAGAAGATATCGTGGTCTTCGTGCCAAAGGGAAGAAATGCGGAGTCTTACAAAGATATCGCCAAAAAGGAAATTGACTCTCTTACCAAAAATGCAGAAGCGCTGCGTGTTGTCTATAAAGAATATTCCGGCAGAGAGCGGTTTTATTATCTCAACTCGAACAGAGAAGAGGCGATTGACGGATTGTCAAGAGCAACAAATCCGATTGTTATTTATCAGGCAAATGAGGCTGTTGCTTTGAATGGAAGTTATATCGAAACAGGAACATATAATGGTGAGGTGATCTACGGATGCGATGAAAGCACAATTCGTAATGCTGCGAAAAAATATGCAGAACAGCTTGGTCCACACTATTTTATGCTGACGAATGTCGGGGAGGATTATACTTATAGTCATAGTTTCCTCGTGAAACTGATTGGCTTTATAAGCTCTCTTTGCGTATTAGTATTGCTGTTAGATATCGCTATCATCATATCTGAAGTGAAAATGGAATTTAGACTTAATGCGATGGAAATCTCCCTCAAAAAGGTTTTGGGCTATCGCTTTTATGAAAGGCACAAAAGATTTATTTCCGTTAATCTCTTAGAAAATATAGCCGTTGTGATATTGATTTGCATTGTTTCGCTTTTTATATCTAACGCAAGTGTCGGGATTGCTTTACTGGTTGGAGCATTGCTCACCATTATTGAAATGGCAATCATTTTCACAAATGTTATGTGGGTTGAAAAAACAAATATCTCAAAGTCCTTGAAAGGTGGATGTTTATGATTATAATTCGTGGCTTAAATAAAGCATTTGGAGAGAAAATAATTTTCTCCAACTTTAATTTGGAAATTCCGGATGGAAGTTTTGTAGTAATCAGCGGGGATAGCGGCAGTGGAAAAAGCACTTTGCTCAATATGATTGGTGGTATCGAAAAGCCGGATAGCGGCAGTATCATAATCGAAGGGCTGAATATTACCCGGCTTAAAAATAAAAACAGTTTTTTTGCGGATACAGTGGGGTTTCTTTTTCAGAATTTTGCACTGCTTGAAAATAAGACAGTTAAAGAAAATTTAAGTTTGATTAAAAAATCAAGCCGAACTAAAGTATCACTTAAAGAAGCTCTTAATCGTGTGGGGTTATCAAAGGAAGTTAACAAAAAAGTTTATCAGCTTTCCGGTGGTGAACAACAGAGAGTTGCTTTAGCTCGTCTTATGATGAAAAAATGTTCTGTTGTTTTGGCAGATGAACCTACTGGCTCACTTGACAAGAAAAATAGAGATATTGTTATGAGGTTGTTGCACGAACTCAATGAAGAAGGTAAAACGGTTATCATTGTTACCCACGATCAGGGTATTATTGAAGATGAACCTTATGTTGTGAAAATCTGAGAGTACCTCTTAGAAATGTCTTGATCTACATTTTATATAATTTGGGTCAGAAGAAAATCCCTTTAGGAACTAAAGGGCGCACTTCTATACTCTCCTATCGGGAGTATGTGCGTCCTGCGGAGCTCATTCCCAGTCAGCAGAAGAAAACTGCCCGACCGAGAATGTTTCGTCACTTCGTTCCGTCAAGGGAGCTACACTCCCTTGCGACGCTTGTGCGTCTATCCCTTGTGGACTTGCCGTCCGCAAACAGCATAAAATGCTGTTCGCCGCCAGCAAGTTTGGAAAAACAAATACTGAAAATCAGACCGTTGACTGGTCGCAATGTGCGAAAAGTTGACGGTCTTTTTTTATCCCAAAAATCAAAAAAAGGAGGTCAATCACAATGACAAAACCGAAAACCCTTGACCAGCTTCGAGCCGAAAAGGAACGAGCCGAGACGCAGCTTGCACAGGAACAGCACAAGTTGGAGCGTCTGGAGAACAGAAAGAAGTATCTGGAGAAAGGCGAACGCACCAAGCGCACCCACCGCCTTTGCAATCTGGGCGGCACGATTGAGAGCCTTGCCCCGGAGGTCAAAGATCTCACACGCACCGAAATGACAGAGCTGATGGAACACATCTTTTCCCTGTCCGAAGTCCAGCGAGCCGTCCGTCACATGGCGATTACCCACATCAGCCAAGCAAACAGAGAAAAGGAGTTGAAAGCCGATGGCACTATTTCATCTGAGCGTCACGCAGACTAAGCGAAGCGCAGGACAGTCCGCTATTGCTTCTGCCGCCTACCGTGCCGGGGAGCGATTGTATAGCGAGTATTACGGCGAATACAGCGACTACACCCGCAAGGGCGGCGTGATCTGCTCCGATATTCTCCTGCCGTCCCATGCACCGCCCGAATACGCAGACCGCCAGACCCTATGGAACGCCGTGGAAAAAGCCGAGCGTGGAAAGAACGCCCAGCTTGCATACAGCTTTGACATTGCCTTGCAGAATGAATTTTCCCTTGAGGAAAACATCGCTCTTGCAAGGCAATTTTTGTTGGAGAACTTTGTGAGCCGGGGCATGGTGGTTGACTTCGCCGTACACCAGCCAGACAGGGAGGACGGCGGCATACCAAACCCACACTTCCATGTGCTTTGCCCTATCCGTCCCATTAAGCAGGACGGCAAATGGGGGCTAAAGCAACGCCGGGTGTACGAGCTGGACGAGGACGGCAACCGTATCCGAGACCAGAACGGCGAGTTTATTTTCAACGCCGTTCCCACTACCGACTGGGGCAGTCCCGAAACGCTGGAATACTGGCGGCAGACATGGGCGGAGCTATGCAACGCCAAGTTTGCGGAAAAGGGGCTTGACGTTCGTATCGACCACCGAAGCTATGAGCGTCAGGGCGTGGAGCTTCTTCCCACCGTTCATGAGGGCGCAACCGTCCGGGCAATGGAGAAGAAAGGCATACGCACCGAGAAAGGCGAGTTCAACCGCTGGATCAGAGCGACCAATGCCGTTATCCGGGACATCAAGAAGAAAATCGCTCTCCTGTTTGATTGGATTGTCGAAGCAAAAGCAGAGCTTGCCAAGCCGCAGGCACCCGACCTTGTTTCTCTGCTGAACGCCTATTACACCCAGCGCAGAGCCGGGGCATATTCGCAGAAAGGCAAGGTCAGCAATCTAAAGGAGATGAACGAGACTTTCAATTATCTCCGGGCAAACGGCATTTACTCCCTTGAAGATTTAGAAAGCCGTGTCAGCGAACACAGTGCTGCCACAGAGAGCTTGAAGAAAACGCTGGACGAACAGACCGCCCGAATGAAAGCAATTAAGCAGCTCTATGACAGCTCCGCTGCTTTCCAGAGCTTGAAGCCTGTCTATGACGGCTTGCAGAAAATCAAGTTTGAGAAGCCCAGAGCCAAGTACAAGGCAGAGCATGAAGCGGAACTGAAACAGTTCTACGCCGCCAGACGAAAGCTGACCGGGGAGTTCCCGGACGGCAAGGTGGATATGAAAAAGCTGTCCGACGAGTATGACGAGCTGGAACAGGCGCACGAAACCACCTATGGCGAGTTTAAGGCTGTCAGAGACGATTTACACCGCCTTTGGAAGGTCAAGTCATGTGTAGATACTGCCGCCCGATTTAACGAGCGTACAGAGGAACAAATGCTCCAAAATCGACCCCAAACACGACACAAAAAGGAGGAACTATCCCGATGAATTACACCCAAGCGCAGATTGACCGGGCAAACGCCGTCAGTCTGGAAGATTTTCTCCGCACACAGGGAGAGACACTTATCAAAAGCGGACGGGAATACCGCTGGAAAGAACATGACAGCCTGACCGTCCGGGGAAACAAGTGGTTTCGCCACAGCCAGAGTAAGGGCGGCTATCCCATTGATTTCGTCATGGAGTTTTACGGCAAGTCCTTTCCCGAAGCCGTCCAAATGCTGACCGGCGAAAGCGGCGAAGGACAGACCGAAGCCACCACAGCACCGCCCACAGCGTTCCACTTGCCCTTGCACAACCGAACAGCCGACAGGGTAATTCAATATCTTTGCGAAAGCCGGGGTCTCAACAAAACGCTTGTTGAGGCTTTTCTTCTTTCCGGGGATATTTACGAGGACGCAAAGCGGCACAATGTTGTCTTTGTCGGCAGAGACCGAAACGACACACCGAGATACGCCCATGTGCGAGGAACGGCAGACCCATTCAGACAGGACATTGCCGGGTCTGACAAGTCCTATCCGTTCCGCTATGAGGGAAACGGCAACCAGCTCTTTGTCTTTGAAGCACCGATTGACCTTTTGTCCTTTATCTGCCTTTATCCGCAAGACTGGCAGACAAGGAGCTACCTTGCCCTGGGCGGCGTTTCAGGCAAAGCCCTTGACCGTTTTCTTTCTGAACGCAAGGACACCCAAAAAGTGTTCCTCTGCCTTGACAGCGACACCGCAGGAAGCGAAGCCTGTACCCGACTGGCACAGTCCATTCCCAGCGAGATCGCCGTCATTCGCCTTGTCCCGGCAAGGAAAGACTGGAACGATGTTCTCCGTCAGCAAGGGGACATTCCGAGCCGCAAATTCATAGCCGAGACAATCACGCTGCGAGAGCTGCCCACCGCCCAGCCTGTTCCCATGCTCCGCATGGCAGATGTGGAGCTGACGAGCGTGGAATGGCTATGGTTTCCCTATATCCCCTTTGGAAAGCTGACGATCATACAGGGCAACCCTGGCGAGGGCAAGACCTACTTTGCCATGCGTCTTGCGGCGGCTTGCACCAACCGAAAGCCCTTGCCCGGTATGGAAACCCTTGAACCGTTCAATATCATTTACCAGACTGCCGAGGACGGTCTGGGTGATACGGTCAAGCCCCGACTGATGGAAGCAGACGCAGACCTTGAAAAAGTGCTTGTCATTGACGATAGAGACACACCACTGACCCTTGCCGATGAACGCATCGCAAGGGCAATCCCGGAAAACAACGCAAGGCTGGTTATCATTGACCCGGTACAGGCGTTTCTGGGCGCAGATGTGGACATGAACCGGGCAAACGAGGTGCGCCCGATATTCCGCAGTCTGGGAGACATTGCACAGGCTACCGGGTGCGCTATCGTGCTGATCGGACATCTCAACAAAGCCGCAGGAACGCAAAGCACCTACCGGGGATTAGGGTCTATCGACATTACGGCGGCAGTCCGCAGTCTGCTCTTTATCGGCAAGCTGAAGGACAGCCCCA
>NZ_QUFZ01000017.1:0-68249 GCF_003478725.1 Clostridium sp. AF22-10 | reverse complement strand
CTCGCATGTAGCAAATGTGGTATCCCTGTTCCGGACTCACGGTATCATAGCGCCAGACTGCCGGTATCCGTTCCTTCGGAACAGGGGTACATTTGAACCGTAATATTCAAAATATCGAATTTTTGCATTTCATTCTCAAAAATATTAGAAATTCCTGCAATAAAATGTAACGCTATTTCTTTTCCTGTTTCATCAAAGCTCTTCATTTCATCGACAATTTTATTATACATCAAAGTAAATCCAACAATATCGATTTTAAATAGGATCCCATATAGTTTATATCTCAACATATTCCCACATACTGGATTTGAAAATTGAATTAATTTATTATATGATGTTTTCAATAAATGTGTCACATTAGAGGCGAAATATTTGCCCGCGTAATAGATTGTTTCTCCCGCAATGTTTGGTTTTGGCATCAATGGGTAATATCTATAGCTATGTAACCAAATGTGTATCTCCATTATCATATTCGACAACATACGGATAGAACAGTGGAACACCATAACGAATGCACTTTCGTATGCTCTCTTTAGCAAATTCTAATCTCCTGCTATACACATACTTACAGAGCGGTATAACTTCATTGATATCAACTTCTTTTATCTGCCAATTCGATGATGTTGGAAATTGCGACTCAAAAGTTCCAACAAGCCATCGGATTTCCTCACCTGTACAACGTCTAAAAGCTAAAATGTTTCGCATTATTATATTCCTTATGAATATTTGTAAACATGGAGCCAATTGAAATATCGGATTATTGTATTGAAATATACCTAAAGACTATCTTCTAAAGAACTTTTCCAAACTTATTCCTTTATTTCTTTAGTTAGTTATGAATGTGCTATTTATTGCAAAGAACGTGATGCTTTAGCCGGAGGTGTCCAGACACACTCCCGTTGCCTGCCGTCCGCCACGTAGAGGCAGCATTTTCGGACGGCGTAGCCATGCTTACACATGGCATTTTTGATGTTCTTACCTTTACAGGTATTTTCACACAGTCATATAATATAGTTGATTTTATGCGGACTAGCCAACAAACGAGGTGATTATTCTCTTTTCAGGCAGGATTTTAACCCCCTCAGTGAAATGGACGCACGAGTCAAATTTCTAATTAAATCTTTCCGAAGTATACCTTGTAAATAGGATTTAAATAACACTTAATCACATTAATTACAGTAACACTTATTACAATAGTCATTATTGTGCCAATCACAATAGCCAAAGGTATCGTAACCCGATTCTTCAAAATAATAGACAGGGTTGATACAATCCAAGGATTATGAATCAAATAAATATCATACGACATATCACCAATATATTCAATCGGCTTATATTTATCCGTTATAATTAACCATTTGGACAAGGCTAACACTAATGCCAAAAAAGAGAGTCTTATTGCAAGAAATTCCAATCCTTGCCAAATAGCTCTAGCATATAGTCCCATAAAACACTTAAGATCAATATAATACCATCTAATAATACACATTGAAAGAACAAGAGCTGCAATAGCAACTATATTCCACTTCACTACAAATCCATTGTGTAGCCTCGTGTAAAGCAGCCTTCCAAACAGCATCCATGGAAAATACATAATAGTATTATTAAGAATCGTCCATCGTTCCAAATCAATTAGCATCCATGCATAGGACTTTATAAAAGTGGCCAATAGCAACATACTTATTACAAAAGGGAGCCTCACAAATCTATCATCATAAAGTAAAAACATTAAAGCCATTAAAAAAAACATTGCATAGACAAACCAAAGTGATTCATAATATACATTTCTATATAAAACGATATCAACAATGATTTGAACCAGACTTTTAACTCTTCCCTTAGCTAATGCCAAGGTTGCTTGTTTCAGCACTTCAATATGGCTTCCCAACCATATCAAAATCGCAAATGAAAAGGAAAAAGTCGTATAAGGAACTATTAATTGACAAAACTTCTTCTTAAGAAACAGAAAAATGCCGTTCTTCCTATACTTACATTTCTTTTTTTCAAAAAGCCAACCTGAAATTACAAAAAAAACAACAACATGGACTGTGTTAATGATCGTCAATAAGGTATTCAATTCGTTCGAAAGCGAAAAACACTTCATGACATGGTGTATAACAACTAACACTATTGCAATTCCTCTAAGGATTTGTATCACAGCTCTCTCATCCGCTTTTTCTATCTTCATTGTACCATTTCTTTCTTAATCTATTTTTCATGTTACATATTTTATGGTAGATACTATACCGTATCCCACCATACGGAGTGAATCTGATGAGTGTCTCCAAATATCCTCTTTTTTGGAACCACTTCCAGAATTCCTCGTAATCATTTGGCTTCTCCGGTCCATGCACAAGAACACCATTTGATTTTTCCAAAACATTGTACTCAATCTCCAAAGAATTCACATCATTACAAATTGAGTTCCAAACTTCTCTTCCAAAAGATGTATTTATAAGCACAAGAGAAACCCCATCCTTACTATCAAACTCTTTTGTTATCTCATGTACTCCCCAGCAATCTCCAATGGTTATATCTGCACATCGCTTTCTTCCTATATATCGACATTCAAAACAACTCTGCCGCACATTATAATGTGACCTATACAATTTCTCTAGGTCTTGGAACAGAGTTTCATTGTACAGATGCATTCCATTTTTTAGATCGGCGCTGTGAATGTAATATTGCCCCCAACCACCACTTTCGTCTCGAAATAAATAATTACACACTGCATCTTTATAATTCAATTCAATTTGTTTGAGATGATTTTGAAAGATCATTGGACTTGGAACACCATAGCAGAGTATTTCTAATAAAAAAAGGTTGTCACAATTTGCTTTCTTTTCACAAAAAGATTTAACTGCTGATACCTGACACGGGGTTCCAGAGAAAAGAACCATTTTTTTGTTTTCAAATCATCTATTATTTGTTGAAAAACTAAACGAATATCACTTTGGACATATTTACTTCCCCGAAGCATAGTAACTTGTTGCTTTGTTGAAGCACGATGATGTGTAACTCTCATACTATCATCAAATGCCGCACCATAAACAACACCATCATGCTGAATCACATATGTAGCAATGGCAAAAAATAGACCGCCCGATGTGCTTTTTCTTCGCTCTTGTTCATCTATAAGATATGCTATATATGCTGTATTTTTCTCCTTAACCTTATTATGCTCCGAGTTTAATATCGGACAAACATCCAAGCACTTACCACAGTAAACACAAGCATTAATTTTCGGGTACCAATACCCCCCCCGTGTATCCAATTCTATGGCATGTACTGGGCATACTGCTTCACACGCCATACACCCGCAACAGGACGCACCAACCAATGATATATTCTCGCTCACTTTTGTTAACTCCTTTTTTTCTTTATTAAGCCCAACACAACATCTTTATATATTGCAAACAAAGCAATCGTAACGATACAAAATAGTGCATACCTCGGCATGATCGTTCTATACAAAATTTTTGATAATATACCATATAATGCAACCACGCCAAACCATCCAAAAATCTTCAAATCATTGTATAAGTGAATATTCAGCATATGCCTTGTTATATATAAATGAATTAAGTAAAGCACCAAATATGCAATTAGGGTTGTATATGCCGCGCATGTAAATCCAAAAAACGGTACTAATGCAACATTTAATCCCAAATTGATAGCTGCTGCAATAATTGTTCCAAGCGAAGTAAATTGAGTCTGTTTATGGTGAACTTCAATAATAATATAATGACTAAACAGAAATTGTGCTAAAAGTCCCAAAACAATCGGGAAAATACAATCCTGACCTGAGATATATTTTTCTCCCCCTAAAATCATTATCGCTTCTGGACCAACTGTAATACACCCGATGCATATGTATGAAACAAAAGCATTCAACGGAGTAATGTTTTTATTTATCAGATCGCAGCGCCTTTCATTATATATGTCATGAAACCATGGATTCCAGCTCTCATTAATTGCATTTAAGATAATATTTATCAGCATTGCATATTGATAAATCAGACTATATATACCAGCAGCCTCGCTTCCACACACTTTATTAATCACTATACGGTCTGACTGAGTTAACACATTCAAAGATATGGTATGGAAAATCAAAGGCATTGAAATGCGAAGCCCATATTTCCAATAATCTAAGTTAATACAAAATGCTCTTTTTCTTGTTTGTAAGATAACAATCCAAACGGCAAGTAATAGAGATGGAACAACAAATCCAAGGATTTTTGCATAATAACGGTTTTCTTTAATGATGCCAAGGAAAAGAAATGTAAAAAGCACAGTTCCAACAGTAGTAAATAATGTTATGAAAATATTTTTCTTATAATCATAACAATATCTATTCTCACTTTGAGAAATATTAATTGTCCCGCCTGAGAAAAGATATATCAACAAAAGCAGAATCAAAGCAGGATTTAGATCCAAAAATTTTGCTACCGGTGATAGAAATAAAATTGCAACTACTGATAATACTCCTGTAATCAGATAAGATAAAGTATGTGTTGCCCCCACATATCTAGTAAACTGTCCCGGAAAATCAATCTTGGCTCTGGAATGGCTATATGAAAGATTAGCAGTACATAATATCAAAAAAATCGAATACCACGATGAGAATGTCGCTGCAATTCCATAGTCTGATGTTGACATCATTCGCGTGAAAATAGGTGTTGTAATTATCGAAATTGACTTTGCCGCAATAGCAGATAGTGAATACCATACACCTGCCTTAAATGCATTCTCAATTCCTGCTTTCTTATTTTCGTTCATATTAGTGTTCACCATAATAATCTACATTATCTGCAAGACTCTTTTGCAAATATGCCATTGAGAAATCAACCAGTTTCTTCATACTCTGATTCACTTCTTGATAATCTATTGTTACTGCTTGAAGGTAAGTCTCTATAGATTCCTTGCCATCATAAAATTTCCGTTGTATTCTCGCATCATTTAATAGACTCTCAATTTTAGCTCTCTTATCTGGTCTACTACATAAAATCATTTGCTTATTATTCTTAATAGAAAAAACTGTACCATGAAATGAATCAGTCAAAACATATGTAGCCTTCCTGAACGAACATATCCATTGTTCAAATGATGCTGCTGTGTAAGATCTATATGCCCATTTACAATATCTCCCTACTGCAATAATCTTGAGCCCATGATCTTTTGCAAATAACTGGATTTGCTTTTGATATATGCTCCAATCCGAAAATGTATAAATTAAAATATAATCTTTCTCATCCCATCTGGTACTAATATCAACAAAATCATACAAAAGTGTTGGATCTAAGACTTCCACTGCATCTATGCCAACATTATTTTTTAGTAACCGCTTAGTATTCTCGTCCCTAACAGATACATTTGAGAATTGTCGTAAAGAATCTATACATTCTTTACTTAATTTATAATTAGGATTTAAATCTTCACAACTAGGTGCGTAAGAAACTTTCTTTGTTTTCTTGATCCCAACACCCATATATATTTTTTCAAACAGCTTATGATTAACATTAAAGATTGCATCACTTCCAAATATCACACAATCCAGTCCTAAACTATCAACATCCTCTCCTTTACGAATAACAATTGATTCATTAAAGTATTTATTTACTTCCCAGAAATTTTTTACACGCCATAGACATTTCAAATATAAAACCGGATGATGCTTTGCACGCTCAACATTTAAATTAGTTCCTATATTGACTTTCTCAAATCCATTGGTTTTATAATTTACCATCTGGACCGTATGCCCCAAATGAGACACAACTTGATTTAGCGCATAAGCCTGGGCTTTTGCACCATAATTTGCTCCATAATACCATGTTAGTATGCCAATTTTCATAGTCTACAGACTCCTTTCTTATTCAAATACCAGTAATGTTCCGTAATTGTCGCAAAAATTATATATGGAACCAATGTTGGAATTTCATAAAGACATGTGCCAGTTATTCCATATAACAGAAAGAAAGTCTGGTAAATAAGCGAAATAATTAAATGCTTTTCAGCGTTTTCAGATAAAAACACTTTCTCTCTACGGATTTCTTTGATAAGTACAATATTTTTAACATAAGCATTAAAAAAGAAAAGAATGAATATCGTTGTGCCAATCAGTCCCGTTTCAACATAAAGCTGAAGGTATATGTTATGTACATGGGCTCCGAAATAACGATAAAAAGACCACCATCCTGTTCCAAACATCTTATTCCCACTGGCAAACGCTGTTGCAATTCCCCAAACTATATATCGACCATTGGATATGCCACCCTCACCATTAGCCGATTCCTCAAAACGTCTTAAAAATTCAAAAGCATCCGGCATAAAATAGCTAAGAAAGTATGCCGCCAGTAAAACACCAATTATTAATGCCATAATTTTTGTTATTCTTTTAGTTGGCGTATTACTATTATAAAAGTAGTACGCTAAGAAAGCTCCAGCTCCAGTAAAAAGTATATGAGCGCGCTTATTTGTCAAGAGAAGAACTAAAAACATAAGTACGACAAATATGACTTTCAACAATTTTTTTCTCACATTTTGGCAACCGCTCAAAGGTACTAAGCTCCCCATCGCTATGCATACTCCCATTGCAACATACATTCCATTAAAACTATAATGTGCTGTAAATCCATTGGAATAATACGCACTCAATCCCATATGACTGGTATCGTTAATTGAAGATATGAAAGGATATATGATCAAATCATAGAACCCTTTACTAGAAAATGACAACAATGTCATCAGTGCATAAAAAACGCCCAACATAAGCATCAATTTCAACGAACTCTTAATCCAATAATCACCTCGATATGCAGAGATTGAAAATAGCACTATTTCACAAAACACCAATTCATAGCCATTACTTCCATTGCTAAGGTTTTGATTATTAAACAAAAGGACAACTGCTATCATTGCAACACTCATAACCATGTACAATGAAGGTGTCTTAACTAGTTTGAAAAATGCTGTAATACCAAATACGACGCATCCCAAAAAGAGTATACGCCACATAATAGTACCAGAAATAAGCCCACCCCAACTCTGTTGCGATAGCGCATACAAAAGCAAGGCTATCAACAACACAATTTTAGGTGTATTTATGCTGACTTTAATTTTCATAATTCGCCTCCTTTACTACGCTTCGATCATTCCATGTTATAATTCCTTGCACAAATACATATACCGTCTCAAAGATCCTTCAACATCAAACAACTGTTTCATAAATTCTCTTGATTTAATAGAAACCGTTTCAGTGTCAATCTCACCACTATACAATTGTCGAATAATTTTATTATAAGTTTCTGCATCATTACAATGGAAGTATGTTGACCCATTTTCAGCCGGAATACCTTCAATCCCTATATCATTTGTCAACACTGGAATTCCTGATGACATGGCCTCTAATATTTTGACTTTTATTCCTGCTCCTAGAACTAATGGAGCTACCAAGCACATGGAAGATTCAAAATACGGAAGTGTATCATTAACAAATCCAGTAATCACAATACGGTCGGACTTAAATCTTTTTAATTCCTCTGGCGGTTTACTACCTACAATAACGAAACGAACATCTAAATCATTCAATAAGGGCATCACATTCTCTATGAACCAAATTGCGCTTAAATAGTTTTCTGGGCGAGACATGGCTCCAAAGAAAAGTATATCTCGGTTGTTAGATTTTCTTGCACACCCCGACATATTACTATAATAAGGAACAAGCCATTGAATTTTCTCTTCATTTACTCCGCACTTTATTAGCACTTCCTTGTTTTCAGCATTATGTGGAAGTATTAAGTCACACTCTCTCAAAGCATTCAGTTCCGTTTTCTTTTCATAAAGGTATTTATGTTTCCATAAAATCTTTTTTATTCCTTTAAAATACTTTGCTTTTCTTTTATAGCCAACAAATGTCACATCATGCTCAGAAGCGATTAGTTTAGCATCTGGAAATATCTTATGTATTCGAGAAGCTAGCACCACCGTATTTGTCCATTCTAAAATAATACAATCTGGCAAAAAACCCTCAACTTTCCAGTTAACTAATGTGTTTATGATTTCATTTGCACAATAATTTGAAATCAGATTGGCATTTTTGTTCCATGGATTATATGATGACTCAATGTTGCTAATTTTTTTAATTTTAGATTTTAGTGTTGGTTCAGTATAGATCACATGATGAACTATATCCTTTTGCTCATCTTCAATTTCCTTTTTTTTCCAAATATCCCCCCAACACACCAGTCTAATATTAAAATCAGCACTTCGCTTAAAACCATTTAGGTAATAATTAAAAGTCTGACCTCCCGCTGCGGGTGCTCCACTGTAGGGGGCATTAGAAGCAATCCAAATAATATTTTTCTGACTATTATATTTTTTTACCATGGAAACTCATCATTCTCCTTTAAAGCGTCTCTTACAGCTTCAAGATAACCATATTTGTTTTCTTCGTCCGGCTCCAGATAACCACCTTCTCCCCATTCATTCCATGCAAAAATAAACATCATATCCTTATGATAGACTTCTTTTGTCCGCTTAATCTGTGCCGAAAAATACTTTTTGAATTTTTCTGGATTTGCACCTATATAAACCTGTCCTCTCTCATGATATCTCGGACTGTTATCCCAATTTACAAATGCACATGGAATCGAATTATTGCCATGCGGTTTTCTAGTTAAAATGTCTTTCCACGCCTCATCATAACTAGGCCTTTGCATATTAGTCGCCTTCATTAAAAGATAATTGCCATGTCGCCGTAAATCCCAACCAAATTTTTTTTCACAGAAGTTCATAACATCTCTTCTTAGTCTTTTTATATTTGCAAATTTGTTCTTCCCCAAACTCTTTCTGGAGTTAATTGGTTCATATTCAATTTCAAAATCTATTTGGCTGTGATCTTTTCTATTGTCCAACATAAACTCCGCACTTTGGTTCATAAAAACCATACCAGGAAACCCTGCTTCGAATGCCAATTCTCTCCAATATTGCAGCATTTCACTGAGGCATTCTATTGATTCTGGTCGATAAATAATCAAAACAGGTTTCCCATCTATTTTTATATATCTATCATCTCTGAAAAACTGCAGGAGATATTTCCAATGCTCAAGCCACTCTTTTTTTTCACCATAAAATTGTGGCATAATCACTGTTTTTTTACCAGTCCACTCCATTGACCACGCTTCGTTTGCCCAGCAAAAACAGAATGGCAGATCCAATTCCGAATCGCCTAAAATCTGCTCACAAGGTTTCTCTAAAAGCATTTCTCCGTTAAACCAATAGTGGTAATAGCAGAAACCATAAATGCCATATTCTTTAGCCAAATCACGTTGCCATATCTTTGTTCTACGGTCCAATAAATTATAATAATTGTTATCCAGTGGAATCTTAGGTTGAATATGTCCCTCAAATAGTGATTTCGCATTTTTTACATTATCCCACTCTGTAAATCCTTCGCCCCAGTATTTGTCATTTAATGGAATTTGATGATACTGAGGTACAAAAAAAGCAATTGTTTTCATCCTATCTGCTCCTATGTCAATCTATATATTTTTTTTCAAATGTCTCAACGCAACCTATCCTTTTTGCCGGGTTTCCTGCGTATATTCCATTTGGATCTGTTTTTCCCTTAATCACAGTCCCCCCACACACAATACAATTGTCACATATAACTGTTCCCGGCAAAATCATTGTTTCTGCACCGATAAAAACATTATTTCCGATTTTAACAGATTTCCTTATTGATGTTTTCACTTTATCTTCTTTACAAATAACTCTAGCTGCGTGTTTAATACTAAAATCATGAACCAATA
This sequence comes from Clostridium sp. AF22-10, assembly GCF_003478725.1. NCBI lineage: Bacteria > Bacillati > Bacillota > Clostridia > Eubacteriales > Clostridiaceae > Clostridium > Clostridium sp. AF22-10. The sequence goes on along the minus strand of NZ_QUFZ01000017.1, from coordinate 58,437 downwards.
TTTTTACCCCAAAAGAAATGGTGACGTCTTTTCCTATCTCTATTAAATCATATTGCGAACTATCAAAAACACAGTTGGACTAATCCATGTTTGCTCGCAATTTTTCGTATCAATCTTTATTCCAAGCCAATTTAAATATTTGGGATAGAATTTCACATAAGCCTTTCTTGATATTTTATCCAGACACCAGAAGAACACATTTAATGACTTTTTAATATATATTTTTACACTCATAGATTTTCCCTTCTATATTTGATGTGTTTGGCCGGATTCCCCCCTACAATACTGTATGGCTCAACGTTCTTGGTCACAACTGAACCTGCGGCTATAATTGCTCCTGTTCCTATATGGACTCCTGGCATAATCAACACCCTTCTCCCAATCCACACGTCATCATCTATATATACAGGTTTCATCTCCGTATATCCTTGCTGAATCATTGGAATATCAGTTTCATCGTGACGGTGATTATGAGTATAGATAGCTACCTCCGGTCCCAACATAACATCTCTTCCAATTTTAACTGGACCATATAGATCAGATCGAAATCCAACGGTTGAATTATCACCGATTTCAAATTCCTCTCCAAATACGACATACTGTTCTATATTGACGTTCTTGCCAGTATTTTTGGCAATTTTTTTTAGGAAGAAATATCTAATTTTCATGCATATTTTTGAATAACAGGATCTAGGCAGCCATTGTCCAAAAAGTGCATAAAACACTCTCCAAACTTTAGCCGAACTAAAACTTCTTTCTTCTGTTCCTATCCGTATTTTCACTTTCCCATACTCCTATTCTATTTTCAATGTACGCCAGAATATTTTGAGCGCGCACACTCAATGTCAAATTTTCTGCTTTTTTTATTGCGGCTTCTGACATTTTTTCTCTACTAATAGGGTCTGAAACAAGTTTTTGAATTGCTTCATGAATTTCATCGACATCAACTGGATTTACTCTAATAGAGCATTCCGCATCCAAAATATCATCATTAAATGCTCTATTTGATGATATTATCGGTAATCCACAAGCCATTGCTTCAACGATTGCGTTACTACATCCCTCATTCAACGTTGGTAACACAAAAATGTCTGCTGCACTATTAAACAGCGGTATTTCTTCTGGCTTTAAAGACTTTGCAAAAATACAATTATCGCCATAGGGACTCTGCTCACCTTTCCCCGCACATATTAACCTTGCACCTCTAACCGTTTTCATAGCTTCGCACACTCGCAGAATCCCTTTTCGCTCGTTGAATGCACCAACAAATCCTACTAGCACTTCATTTTTTGGTAATCCAAAGTAATCGCGTGCATAAGTCTTATTATATTTTCTAAACCTATCTCCATTAATTCCATTTGGAAAGACTTCCACTTTATCATCTTCAAGAACACCTGCATCAACTATCCATCTTTTTAGATATGTTGAAACAGCTATAACTCCTGCAATATCTTTTAGTTCTTCCTTTGCCCTTTCTGCTCCAAACTGTTCTATTGTATTATGTGACTCACCTAACGCAAAGAAAGCAGGAATTTTGAACGTATCACTTAATCTTGCCACAGCAATACCGGACGGTGCCATGAAATGTCCATATATAACATCTGGTTTTTCTGTGAATGATCTAATTACGCGTTCCGCTGCTTTTTCTAAGAAAAAAGTCGTTATTCCAACTGGGCTTCTTCCCAAAACATAATGCGATTGACCAAGCCCTGCTGTTTTTGGCCAGTATATATCAATAGATTTCTTCTTTTCTGTATATTCTCTGGTGTGATAAGGTATCTGCAAATACTTCCTATTCAAATTTACGGGCAAAGGACATATCACGGTTACCTTTTTCCCCATATCTGCAAATTCCCAAGCAAGTTGCTGCAAAAAAACAAGCATATATGGTTCAAATTCATTTGGATATTTATTTACAACAAAACATATATTTTCCATGTCATTACCTATATTTTCTTATCAAATTGACAATCTTTATGTCGTTTATAAAGTATCTCTTAAACATCCGTTTTGGTTCTTGCAAGAAGCGATAAAACCACTCCAAACCATGCTCACTCATCCAGCGTGGTGCACGTTTCACATTTCCAGCAAGGAAGTCAACCGTTGCGCCTGCACATACTGAAACTTTTGCATCATACTTTCCGATATTCTCATAAATCCATTTTTCCTGTTTAGGACATCCAAAGCACGCAATCAGCAAATCAGGTTTCACATCAGAAATCATTTGATTAATATGATTTAACTCTTTCTCATCCTTTTCAAATCCAAATGGGGGCGCATAAGTTCCGACGATTTGAATCTTCGGATGTTTGCTTTCTAATTTTTCTTTCGCCTGTGCCGCAATGCCATCTTTTCCGCCAATAATAAAGATTTTATATCCTTTTTCAGCCGCAGCTTCACAAAGCAGTGGAACCAAATCAGACCCCGAAATTTTCGCTTTTAACGGCTTGCCATGCATTTTAGAAATCCATACCAACGGCTTGCCGTCTACCAGCACCATATCAGCTCTATCAACGACCTTCTTTAGGTATGGATCATCTTCTATTTTCATAACAACATCCACATTGATTGCCACAATGTAGGATTTTTTATCTGCAGTAATCATCTGCTCAATGGCTTCTACCGTCTCCGACATTGTGACATTGTTTATGTATGTGTTAAGCAATTCTGTAGAGTAGTCAAAAAAACGCGGCAGATGACGCACATTTACATAACAATATTTGTCAAATGTGGTGGACAAAACCGCACCACCATTATCTTTGAAAAAACTTTCCATATCTGTTCCGCCACCGAAGAAAGACATACGAAACGGTGTTTTTGTAATAATCATTTATTTTCTCCTTATTGCGCATTTTATATAAAATCAAAACTGCTCGATTTCTTTCAGATAACGGCTCAGCGCATCTTGCCAGGTCGGAAGCGGAGTAAATCCAGCTTCTACCAGCTTGCTCTTATCTAAGCGGCTGTTGAACGGGCGAGCAGCCTTGCTCAGACCGTACTCTGCCGTGGTCACCGGCAGGACTTCCGTCTTATATCCAGCCTGACGGTAGATTTCTTTCGTGAAATCATACCAGCTGATATAGCCGCCCTCATTGGTTTCTTTAATCCGTGACCCGCAAAGATGTTGTCGCCCAGAACCATTGCCACAGAATCATTGCCAATAAAATCAGCACCAATGATAAAGGCCTGTGCCAATCCATCCGGAGAAGGCTGAACAGCATAGGTCAAATTCACACCAAACTGGTGCCCATCACCCAGCAAGTTCTCGAAACGAGGAGTATCCTGTGGTGTGGAAATAATCAAAATGTCGCGGATGCCAGCGTTCATCAGAACGGACATCGGATAGTAAATCATCGGTTTATCAAAAATAGGTAAGAGCTGCTTGCTCGTAACTTTCGTCAACGGATACAGACGAGTGCCTGATCCTCCCGCTAAAATAATGCCTTTCATTCTGTATCCCTCGTCTTTCTTAATCTCTCTGGAAAATATCTCTCGTGTACACTTTCTCTTTCACATCATCCAGGCACTTATCATAGCGGTTTGCGATGATGGCCTGACTCTGCTTCTTGAACTCGTCCAGATCATTCACAACAACAGAACCAAAGAACTTCTCACCATTTTTCAATGTCGGCTCGTAGATAATAACCGTTGCACCCTTTGCCTTGATGCGTTTCATGACACCTTGGATACTGCTCTGGCGGAAGTTGTCGCTGTTGCTCTTCATGGTCAAGCGGTAAACACCAACAACGACTTCCTTCTCCTTGCTCTCATCCCAGCTATCATTTGCCTCATACGCACCAGCAATCTCCAACACACGGTCAGCGATAAAGTCTTTTCTTGTTCTGTTACTTTCAACAATAGCTTCGATCAGGTTCTCCGGCACATCAGCGTAGTTTGCCAGCAACTGCTTGGTATCTTTCGGCAGGCAATAGCCGCCGTAGCCAAAGGACGGATTGTTATAATGAGTACCAATACGAGGATCAAGGCAAACACCGTTAATGATTTGCTGGGTATTCAATCCCTTCATCTCGGCATAAGTATCCAGTTCATTGAAGTAGCTGACACGCAGAGCCAGATAAGTATTCGCAAAAAGTTTGACAGCTTCTGCTTCGGTAAAGCCCATAAACAGAGTGTCAATGTTCTCTTTAATTGCGCCTTCCTGCAGGAGTTCTGCAAAAGTGTGTGCCGCTTTCACCAAACGAGCATTATCCACATCTGTACCGACAATAATGCGGCTCGGATACAGGTTATCGTAGAGAGCCTTAGATTCACGCAGGAACTCTGGGCTGAAGATGATATTATCGCAGTGGAACTTTTCACGAACCGATGCAGTGTAACCAACCGGGATGGTACTCTTGATAACCATAATGGCTTCCGGGTTATACTCAATCACCAGTTTGATGACCGCTTCGACTGCGCTTGTGTCAAAGAAATTCTTCTTACTATCGTAATTTGTAGGTGCAGCAATGACCACGAAATCTGCATCGGAGTATGCTTCTTTTGCATCCAGAGTTGCAGTCAAATCCAACTCTTTTTCTGCCAGATATTTCTCAATGTATTCGTCCTGAATCTGAGACTTCTTATTGTTAATCATCTCCACTTTATCAGGAATAATATCCACTGCAGTCACCTTGTGGTGCTGAGATAACAACGTAGCAATGGAAAGACCCACATAACCAGTACCAGCCACAGCAATCTTCAAATCCTTAAACTCTCTCATTTCTTTATCCCTCTAATCTCTTATTTATAAAACTCAGCGTACCACTCAGCGAAATTTCTTAATCCGGTCCGCAGACTTGTGCTCGGCTTGTATCCGAAGTCACGCTCCAAAGCGCTCGTATCTGCATAAGTAACAGGCACATCGCCCGGCTGCATCGGAACCAGCTCCTTGTGTGCCTCGAAGTCATAATCCTCCGGCAACACTTTCGCACGAACCAGTTCCTCGCTCAGAATCTGCACGAAGTCCAGTAGATTTTCCGGATTCTGATTACCGATGTTGTAAACTGCATACGGCGGAATCGGCAGGCCGTCCTCACCATTCTTCTTGTCCGGAGCTTTCTTCATTACGCGGACAACGCCCTCAACAATATCGTCCACATAAGTGAAGTCGCGTTTGCAGTTGCCGTAGTTGAAGATCTTAATTGTTTCGCCCTTCACCAGCTTATTGGTGAAGCCGAAGTAAGCCATATCCGGGCGACCAGCAGGACCATACACCGTAAAGAACCGCAGACCGGTGGACGGGATGTTGTACAGCTTGGAATAAGCATGAGCCATCAGCTCATTGGATTTCTTGGTTGCCGCATACAGGGAAACCGGGTTATCTACCTTGTCATCCGTGCTGTACGGAACTTTCTTGTTGGAACCATAGACACTGGAAGAGGAAGCATACACCAGATGCTCCAAGCTCTCACAATGACGGCAGGCTTCCAGAATATTGAAAAAGCCGACCAGGTTGGATTCCACATAGGCATCCGGTTGGTGATGGAGTAACGCACACCAGCCTGTGCTGCAAGGTTCACGACCACAGCAGGCTTATATTTCTCGAACAGCTCTGTGATCAATGCCTTGTCAGCGATGTTGCCTTTTACAAAAGTGAATGTGGGATACTTGGCCAGCTCATTCAAACGGAACTCTTTCAGGGCAACGTCATAGTAAGCATTCATGTTATCAATGCCGATGACCGTTGCAGAAGGAGCCTCCTGATAGATTCTTTTCACAAGGTTAGAGCCTATGAAGCCGGCTGCACCTGTGACTAAAATCGTTTTATTATCTAAAGTAACTGTGCTCATATGTATTCCTCCGTTTTGGTTAATTTCCTAATCTATGTACACATCTGCTCTTCACAGATAGTATTTCCTTTTTCCTCTTGCCGCTCACACGGCTAAGTGTTTTCTTATGCTGTCGTACCCTTTTGCCGCAGCAATCAAATCTTTTCTCGGTATTTCGTCCATTTTCCTGCATATCATTATCCAGACAGGTTCACTCAATAAAATCAGTTGCACCTTTCACTACTTTTCTCCGGCGCATATTCATACGCCACACTCTCCGCCCTCTACATCAAAGTGTTAATCTGTTGAGTAAACCCGTTTTTTTGCTTCTATTTTGCCAGATTTTCCCATTCCATCTTTTTTGTAATAATCATACAAATATATCTATCATTCTTATTGCAACCTGCACAATGATTTATTCATTTTTTATGATGTCTACACGACAGAATATTAGTAATTTCCGTCCGTTGCTCAACGCCACGCAGATAAATGCAGTTATCAGTATTAACGTCCTACTGCACAAAACATGATTTTCAGAGTAAAATGCAGCGCATATTTATGCAAAATCAGGTGTTTTTGTATGTATATTCAACTCCACCATAGACCATCAGAACTCGACTGCTTTTGTTGAGTAGACATTGGTCGGGGCAGCCACTACAACAAAATCCGCATTCGAGTATGCAGCCTTTGCATCGAGGGTTGCAGTCAGATCCAGATTCTTTTCTGCCAGATATTTTTCAATATAGTCATCCTGAATCGGAGACTTCCGGTTGTTGATCATCTCGACCTTCTCCGGAATGATATCCACAGCGGTCACATGATGATGCTGAGAAAGTAATGTCGCAATCGACAAACCAACATAACCCCCTGATGTCAAGATAGGGACAAAAAAATTCTCAAAAAAAGCAAAAAAATAAGCCCCACAAGGCTTTTCTGACAATTCTTTGAATCATCAGGGCCTTGTAGGGCTATCCGTTATCTTATGCTATTTTGTTTTCACACTGCCTGTAAGGGGGTGTTCTCCATTGTTTCCTTAAACTGCTCAACTGTCATCTTTGCTTTTGCCGCAGCACGCTCCAGCGGTAAATCACCCTCTCGAACAAGCTGAACCAGCATCCGAATCTCGCCAATTCCGATGCCTTCGATTCTGCCTTCCTGACGGCCTTCTTCACGGCCTTCGGCTCTTACGCCTTGACTAAGATTGCACACTTCAAGCACCTCTCTTTCCAGTTCTTCGCTCATTGCAACGCCAAACTCTTCTTCCAGAATCTTCTTTTTCTCCGAACCTGATCTTGTGGAAGATAACAGCACTTCCATAAATTTCAGGATTCCCTTATGATTCTCCGTCCCTGGCTTGCCTAAACAAATCATTACGACACTCATCAAATCGTAGTTTTCGGTTTCTTCCTGCGCTTCTCCTATCAACTGTTCGGGTTTGATGGAGTACCGGGTAAGCGTATTTTCAAAACCATCTGACGGCTGAGTACAAATCCAGATGGAGTAGACCTTACGAATCTTCCCATATTCAGATTTTGTAAAAATCGGACCGTGCTGTGCAGAAATCATTCTGCTACAATAATAGATTGCCCGTTTCGTCAATGGGTATCCCGGCTTGAATTTTGTCTGTGCTTCCACATTGATAATCAGACGAATGACTTCTTCCTGTTCTGCACTGTCCGCAGATTTCGGTGCAATTGCGTCAAAGCGAACATCGTAGAACAATGTTCCCTCGGTCAGCGTAGAGTCCTCGTTGTTACTACCCTTGATTACATCTGTTGACTTTTTGGGTCTGTTCGTATCATCGACATGAACACCAACAGAGCCAACCTCCGGGGTTCCCTCGATGTATTTCTCAACAATATCATCTACGGTGCAATCGCTGTATTCATTCACACAGCCTTTCATGATCTGTGCCAGAATCTGTTTGTTTGCCAACAGCTTTTTCGCTGTTCTGTCATACCTCGAATCATACTCTGTCTGATCTATCGTGTGGGCAAGCTGATTTTCCACCGTGCCTTGTTTTTCCATCGGCATTCACTTCCTCGCAGTAGATTCAACAAGAGCGTAAACTCTCCTATCGTGCTTCCATCTTACCATAATTCACCGCCCATATCAAGCAACCAACTGTAAACTTTCCTTGCACGGAGTTGTCCATATTATTGCATTCTTCGCCACTGTTATATCATAGGCAACTAATTATTTCAGAACCCACTAATGTGAGATTCACATTTCAGTCAGTACTCTCCCGTTTTCTATCTGCATCGCATCCGTTATCTTAAACGAAACAAGTCGCTGCTGTGGAAAAGCTCTTCCGATCAGCCGATAGGACATTTTCTTGTCCCACCCAGAATCCCCGTAAATCATGCGAACCAATGCCATACACTTGATTTCGCCGCTATTAGATTCGTCTGGTTTTCCCACACGATGCGCTCCTGATTCTTCTGCTCCACACGCCTGTACAGCTATCTGTTTCATTTTACGATTATACAGAAACCGATAGTGTGACGGCCATTCTAACGCTTCCAGCGTTTTTCTGAAGACCGTGATTCGTCCCTCTTCCTCGCAGAAACTCATGCCAAGTCCTGCCTGTTGCTCCGTTTTCTGTTCTGTTTTTTGCATATTGCTCACCTCCCACAAATGGACAGACCCTCCCCTTGTACAACCTGTCAATTAGTCCTTTCCAGCTTCAGGAGCAATCTTTCCTGTCAGAATCCCCATTGACACATACCCATCCATTTGCTTGACTTCAGATTCTTTCCGGTGTTCTTCCACAGGCACACCAAAAGTTCCCACAATATCATCCAGGTAAAATCCCTTTCGGCTGTTCACAGGTTTTGTTGACGCAGCATTATCCTGCGAATCGACTGCGTTCTTTTTTCTCTGTCCTTCATGAAAAATTTCTGGCACAAGCAGATCAAAAACATACAGAGTTTCACCCTCAAAGGTAATCCTGTACCCCAGCATTTTATATCGGCACTCGCTGTCCCATCCCATTTTCTGATAAACTAAAGTCGCAAATGGCTTGCAGGACATCTTCCGGCTTTTGCGCTTATCCGGTTTTGCCACGCACCAACGCAGAGCGTCCTTGTCATTTTCATCACACCCACGAACAACGATACGCTTCAAATCATTGTTGAACATGACATGAACATAGACCACATCCTCCAGCCCTGTGATACAGGCTGTATTGAATGTGATACTATCTTTACGAATCACGATTGCCGGGTCACGCAGATGGGCAAACAATTCCTTTCGCACGACCTGGTAGCCATCATACGAAAAGGCACTTTCCAGTTCTTCCGCCCGTGCGTCTCTATCATCCTGCACAATCTGCTTCTCTGGCGGCATGATTGTTGTGTTTTCTTCATTCATCTATAATCAGTCCATCCTTCCATTATCTTCTCCGCTTCACGGAGCAACTCATTTAGATTTTCTGCCGTAAATATGTTCATTTCCTCTATCTCCGTCGCAGGACGAAATACATCCCAGTTTCCGGCATAATGCTCCTGCCGTAAGATACCCACCTGTGCTATACTTGTAATCGGCTGTCCAAATGTTCCAGCCCACTCTGGTGGAAAAATGTAAATCTTCTTTTTGACCGTTTCGCCCTCATCTTCTTCGGTGTTTTCCTTTGGAGGCAGAACGATTTCTTCCACCTTAATCATTTCAGGCTCATCAAATGCGAACAGCATCATTTTGTTATCGCCCTGCTCCAAAAACTGGCCACGGAACCGATAACGCAAATCCTCATCCCATTCCATAATGTCAAATAAAGTCTTTGCAAGTCCACGACAGCCCAAAGTGCTTGCACACCAACGTCCCTCTTTCAGTCTGCCCCAACGGATCGCGTTTGGATTATTCTTGTCACAGGGGCGAATGGCAATGCAGCGTTCAACAGAATTTAGCAGCAGCTCCACATATTCAACATTTTCAAACTTTTTCAAGCAAGCGGTGTTAAAGCGCAATCGTCCATTAGAAATCGTCATAGCCGGATTCTGCATAGTAGAAAAATACTGTACCCTGACTATTTCATAGCCCGTCAGATCAAGACGCTTTTTCACATCCGCAGTAACAGTGACATCCGGTTCTTTCATCACGCTTTCAGAGGCTTCCCTGTATTCTTCTGCCGAAAAACCTGTCCAATCCTTATCAAAAGGCACATATCCTCGCAAAATCCCATCTTCAACCACGCTCAACACGGGCAAGGGTCTGTTTTTCTTTGAATAATTGCGGGATGCCCGCAGATGATTGGCTGCATTAAAAACTTCTCTGGAAACAATGGCTTCATGGTGATTCTTCTGCCTGTACTGTGTCCGATCATTGTTGTTTTTCTTTGATTTATGCGTCAAAAAGTTCGGTGTAAAGGTCTTTCTTGCCAGTACATCACCACAATGGCGCTCATTTGCCAGAACACCTGCAAGTGTACCGGGATTCCACTCCACACGTCCCAACTTCGTCTTACGGCTATACTCCATCAAAAGAGTTGCAATCTCCGTAAGCGAATATCCATTCAGGTACAGGTAGTAAATCACCTTTACCGTCTGTGCTTCCTCCGGGTTAATTACAAGGTTGCCTTCCTCGTCTTTATCGTATCCAAGCAATGCAGGGGTCAGGAACAGGCCACGGCTGAACCGCCGATCAATCGACCAGTTCATAATGATAGATTTGGAATGCGATTCTTCCTCTGCCACAGATGCCAGAATCGTCAGAATCATTCGTCCATTGCTGTCCAGCGTATAGATATTATCTGCTTCAAATTTCACACCCACAGGCGGATTCAGATTTTTCAGAAGTTCAATCACAGAAAGGCAGTCAACGATATTTCGAGCAAAACGGGCAATGGATTTTGTAAGAACAAGGTCAATCTTGCCTGCCTTGCAGTCCTCAATCAACTGCTGCATCCCTTTTCGGTGTTCCAGAGATGTGCCGCTGATGCCCTCATCCGCATAGATTCCAACAAATACCCATCCCGGCTGTGCCTGAATATAATCCGTATAATAGTTTTTCTGAAGTTCATACGAAGAAGTCTGTTCATCATTATCCGTGGAAACACGGATATATGCTGCCACACGCCGAATCACAGAACTTGTTTCCAAATCCTCTATGATTTTGGCGGGAATGACTTCCAATTCCGATATATCTACGCCCTTATAGCGGTCTCTGATTTTTTGCTTACGGTCTACTGCTTCTACTTCACCGGTAATCATGTGCTTTTCCTCATTCTCCCGTATGGATGCTCCAATACCACTGTCGCATCTTCCGATAACTTCGGATACCGAGTTCTTTCTTCGTATTTTCTGCGGTTCTGCGGCTGATTCCTTCATCTTTCATCCGCATATAGATTTCTCTTGCTCTCATATCGCCATCAGAAAGCAACTTTTTTATCAGATATGCTGCCTTTTCTGTTTTTGACTCAAATTCCGGCACTTTCGGTTGTTCCGATGAAACGAATGTGCTCTTGCACTCCAACCATTGAAAACCCATCTCCGCTGTTATAGAAAACCGAATTTCTCCATCAGACGGAGCCAAACTGTTTTTTATCTGCCGAACAATACGAATATCTGTATCTTTCTGGTCACGCTCCACCTGCAAAACACTTCGCGCAGCAGCAACCACATCTATGCTGCCAAGGCTTCGGTACAAACCTTTCGTTCCCTCTTTCTTATTGAGATGACCAATCAGCACAATGGCACAATCATATACTGAAGCCCACATTCCGAGACGCTGCATCAGTTTTCTGGCTCTCCCTGCAATCTGGAGGTCAGAATCACTTCCTAAATACGCCTGAATCGGGTCTATAACTACAAGCCGTGGGCGAAATTCAATGATTGCCTGACGGATACGCTCATCATCCAGTGTTAGACCACTGTATGTTTCTTCATTGATAAAAGCCACTTTTCTACAATCTGCGCCACATCTTTCCAGTCTGGGTTTAATGGTATCTGATACTCCATCTTCCGAACACTGGTAGATAACCCTCTGCGGCGTCCCAACAGGCTTTCCATCCGGTGTTTTCCCACCCTTAGAAAGTTCCGCAATCAGATTCATCATCATGGTTGACTTTCCATCGCCGGGATCGCCTTGTAGCAATGTTATCTTTCCCACTGCAATGAATGGATACCACAACCAGTGAACAGAAGTTGCCTGCACATCACTATATAATGTAAGAATTCTTTTTTCTACCTTGTCCGCCATCGTCTTTCCTTCCTATTTGCAGTCTTTTCCTACCTCTATTATAAAGCATTCGTTGCGTTTTGACTGCTACCCATCAGGTAGCATGAGTTTCCTTTTGCTACCCAGTAGGTAGCAAAACAGCCTAAGACCACAGAGCAGCTAGCAGTGTGTCCCTTTGCGGTCTTAGAACCTTTGATATAGAGTTGCTCTGCCTACCATCATGCGAGATAATTGTACTGCCTTATGCGGGGAATCATAAGGAGAAAAGCACATGGCTACTGATTATAAAGCTTTGGGCAAGCGCATTTCAAATGCCCGAAAACAAGCTGGTATCACGCAAGAGGCCCTTGGAGAGCAGCTTAACATGACACGAAAACATATTAGCGTAATCGAATCCGCTATCAAACGCCCAAGTCTTGATGCACTGGTTGATATTGCCAATGCTCTTGACGTATCGACTGATGATTTGCTGGTAGATAGTTTGATGCACTCGACTTCAACCTCAAATTCCGAAATTCACCGTCTTCTCTTGGACTGCAATGAAATCGAACAGGAAATTCTCACTCGGATGGTAAGAGAGATGAAAGCCATACTGTACGGTTTGGGAATCTGATTTTGTAGCCCGCTGATCATATAACAAAAAAGCCCGCATAAGACACAGCTGCACTTCGGATTACACCGGGGTGCTGTCTGTGGCTTATGCGGTCAAAGTCATTCCTGCGGAATGAAATACCCGCCTGGTCGAGAAGATTTTCTGAATCCTCTCACCCAGACGGGTATTCTTTTTCTTATACCACTTCTTCCATCCAATTATGTGCCATACTTTTCCAACGCTCTCCGAATCACATCCTCACAGTTGAACTCTATTTTCATCGTTTGATCGTCATACAGATAAACCATGCTCACAAAAGCATCCACACATTCTTTTGTCAGCCCGCCGATGTACGTTTTCTCGCTGGCCTGCTTTGTCAGAGCGCGGATTTCTTCATCCAATTCATCGGCACACTCCTGTTCTTCCTTTTCTGTCCGTATGCTATCCTGCAATGCAGCCAGTTTTTCCGAAAGGACCTTTTTCTTTTCTATGTACGCATCTCGCAGCAGCACACCGTCCGCATACGATTCATATAGTTTGATTTGCTCTACCCGAATGGCTTCCGCTTGCTTTTCCAAGTCCTCAATGTCCATGCAGCGCACCGTGATAGACTGCTTTTCCTGCATTCCCTGATTTACCACATCCAGCGCATAGAATACTGTTTTTATCGCACGAGCCACTTTTGCATTCACCGAATATTCTCTGTAATAGCCGCCGTAGCATTTAGAGAACTTTCCGGCTGACCGTTTATAGCCGCAATAGAAAACCATTTCCCCATATTGCCTTTCGTGGCGAAGCTGCCGATTACAGTTTCCGCAGCAGATTTTTCCTTTTAACGCAAAATCATCGCCCACCTTATATTGAATTGGAGTTACGTTACGGATCGCTTTCTGTGCCTGATAGTATTCATCTCTTGTCACGATGGCCGCATGAGCGTTTTCTGCGATGATCCACTTATCCTCCGGGAGCGTCCGAACAGAGGTAGTATTCACGTCAATTTTCTTTCTTCTCCCCATAACCAGCGCACCAGTGTATTCATACCGTCTAAGGATTCTCCATACGATTGCTGCGTTCCATAACATTTCACTGTCCGGGGCAATAATAGGATTGCTGCCCATCAGCAGATTCTTTCGTTTCGCATACAATCCCGGCGTAGGAAGATTTAATTCGTTCATGCCGTAGGCGATCTGCGTTGTATTGCAGCCGGACAATGCCAATTCAAATACTTTTTTCACGCAGACTGCAGCCTCCGGGTCAATCTCCCACCGCCGCCCACCTTTCTTGTTCCACACATATCCAAAAGGAACATTCGTGCAGGTGGCTTTCCCGTTCTTCCAGTTCGTTTCCAGAGCAGCCCGAATCTTTTTCGCAATATCCCGGCTATACATATTATTCACCAGATTGCTGACCGCCACTTCGATTCCCGGCGTTCCGTTGTTCAGTTTCATGCTGTCAAAGGAATTATTCACGGCAATAAACCGAACTCCCATCAACGGAAAAATCTGCTCAATGTAATCGCCAACACCGATATAGTCACGACCAAGACGGGATAAATCCTTTACCATGATGACTTTTATATTGCCCTGCTTCAAATCCACAATCATTTTCTGAAAAGCTGGACGATTAAAATTGGTGCCAGTATAGCCATCATCTACATATTCTACAATCTCGCCAAATAAATCTTCCTGCTTCCCAATGTAATCGTGGAGCAGCATCCGTTGGTTCTCAATGCTGTTACTTTCATCCTTGCTGCCCTTTTTCAAATCTCCGTCTGCCAATGATAAGCGGAGATAGATTGCAATTTTATCATTCATTCTGAACCTCCGACATGATTGCAAGCACTTCCTGATAGGGGTCGCTACACTTAAATTCGACCTCCACAGAATTGTCCATTCCTACATAGATTCTCTTGATAAGTTCATGCACCAGTTCTTCATCAAATTCATTTTGATTTAGAATCCCGCGCATCCGTTCCATTTGAGCATCGCAGATTTTGATTCTCTTTTCCAGTTCCAATGCGCGCTGACGCTGCTTTTGCAGTTCATGTTCCAACCGCTGCTTTTCTGCTATGTAATGTTCCTTTAGCTGACTGTATTCATCTTCGTCCAGAATTTCAGCCTTATAGTCCTCATATAAGCGCAACCGCCGTTCTTCGGCTTCCTGAATCCGAAACAGGATTGAATTTTCTTTCATCTTGATGGAACGGGCAGAATTCAGATTGCTACCGCGCATCATGTCTTTTACCAGCTTTTCTTCTTCGCACATGGTAGACACCAGATGATGAATCTGATCCATCGCCACCATCATCAGCATTTTCTCCGGCACCGCATGATAGGCGCAGGGAGTCGTATTCTTCTTTCTTTTGCAAATGAACACTCCATAGTGCGTTTCTTTCACCGTACCATGCACACGCCGTTCAAACGTCATGTTGCGCCTGCAGCAGCCACAGTAAACCATTCCCGATAGATGGTTATAACACTTTTCTCTGGTTGCCTTGGAACGAGCCATCGCCCTTTCCCGTTTTTCCTTATTCTGCTCCCGCCGTGCCTGCACTTTTTCAAAATCCGATTTCAGAATGATTGCTTCATGAGCGTTTTCAACAATATGCCATTCCTTCTTTTCCACAGGATGGAGGCCAATCCCTTTGTATGATGCTGTTTGCGTTTTTCCCGATACCAGTTCTCCAATATAGGCACTGCTGTTTAAAATACGAAGAACCGTACTGGGGTGCCATTTATTATAGGTAGGGTCATCTCCCTCATGTAATTTGCGATTCAGCCGTTCGTTCGGCCTTGCTACTTCTAAAAACTCCAACCTGCGGGCAATTTCGTTTGTGCTTACTCCTGCAAGATACCATTGATAGATCAGTTTGACCCACTTCGCATCCTCAGTCGCTTCAAACTTATTTCCCTGTTGGTTCAACTGATAGCCATACGGTGTACACCACGATGTAGGGATTCCCTTCTCGCGGCGCATCTGGTAACTAAGGCTGATTTTCTTTGAAATGTCCTTAGCATACAAGCTGTTTACCATGTTCTTGATGGGAACCGCAAGACTATCCACATCCGACTGCCGGATGTTGTCAAAATCATCGTTGATGGCGATAAAGCGAACATGGAGCATCGGGAAAATAGTTTCCAGATAGCTTCCCGTTTCGATATAGTCACGACCAAATCGAGATAAGTCCTTCACTACGATGCACTGAATTTTGCCTGTCCGTATATCCTGCATCATACGCTCAAATTCTGGTCGGTCAAAACGTGTTCCCGTAAAACCGTTGTCTGCATAGGTATCGGTCAGCGTCAGTTCCGGGTTCTCCCTGATATAATTATGAATTTGCAAAATCTGTGTGTGCAGGGAATCTTCTGTTTCATGCCCACCGTTCTCAACCGACAGCCGCGCATACGCTGCCGTGCGCAGAAGTTCTTTTTCGTTTTGCTGTACGGCCTCCTGCGCAGCGGCCTGCGGCATCAGATTCTTTCTACTCTTTCTTGCCATTACAATCTTCCTCTCCGTTGTTCAGCCATTCTTCCGGGAAGAATCCCTTCCACTTACTTTCTTGTAGGATCACGTCTACCTGTTCAAAATCTACGATCCATACATGGTCAAGCCATTCTTTAAGATGTGTGCGCTCCAATTTTTCAGGAATTGAAATCGCTCGGAACTTCATCAACCAGGGATTCCCATGGCTAAATGCTTTTTCTATATCATTAACAGCCAGCATTACTTTTTTAAAGTCCGCTTCCTGCTTCTGGACTGCTACCTGATACTGATGTTCATACTCATCTACCTGTTCTGGCGAAATTGATCCATGCTCGTATTCCCGATAAACCGCTGTTCGTTCATCGTCCTTGGCCATCAAGCGAGCAACGATCTCATTTGCTCTTTTTCTGTACTGCAACAGTCCAGCATCCATGCACTGCTTGACTTTCTCAGGATTCAAGTCCAGCACCCTATCAATATGCGCAGCTTGCATTTTTTCTTTTTCCAAAGCTGAAAGAATCTCTCGAAAGATTTTCTCGCTTTCGATGAAAGGGGCTTTTCCAGAGAAGCATCTATACCCCTTGTCAAACGAATAGATTTGCTGGCTTTCATCTTCTGATGTTCTGCACAGCAGACCTTTTCCACTTTCCTTGTCATAGATTTTTTTGAAGAGCAGATTTGGTTTTTTTCGAGCCTTTTTTCTCGAAGGCAACCTCGTAGATTCCAACTTTTTCTGAGCTTTCTGAAATTCCGTCTTTGAAACAATCGCCGGAACCTCCAATTCTCGCTTTGCCTTTGCCAGTGTCAGCGTACACTTTCCGATATAGAGTGGATTTTTCAAAATCGAGCGAATTGTTGAATCCTGCCACTTATTTTTTGTTCTTGATCTTTTTTTCTTTGCCATCTGGACTTGCGGTGTTTGAACGCCCTGTACATCCAATGCTCTTGCGATTTCCGGGATTTTTATATCTTCCAGATACATCTGAAAAATCAGCTTTACAACCTGTGCGCTTTCAGGATTAAGAACAAGGCTTCTGCGATCTTCCGACAGCGCATAACCATATTTAGCCTGTCGATGGGTCAATGTACCTTCTTCAAAGTGATTCTGGCGATTGGTAATAAATTCCGAACGAATCTTATCAATGGTCTTTCCATTGAAATACTCTGCAACTTCTTCGGCAGTTTTGTCTATGCTGCAAAAGTCATCTTCCACAACTGCAAATTGGATACCAAGCGGATAGAACGTCCTCTGCAGTGCTTCAATGGCAAACGGAAGGGTTCTTCCACAGCGGAAGATAGAATCCACAACAACTGCATCAAATTTCCGAGCCATCCCATCCTGTACCAATTTGTCAAAGCCCTCCGTGGCTTCTGCTGTTCTCCTGCGGTCACTGTATTTTTCGGATACGCTGCACCCACACTTTTTTAGATACCGTGCAATGCGCTCATTCTGTTCCGCAATCGTATTGGATGGATTTTCTTCTCCGATCCTGCTGGAAATCGACCTTGTATAACTGACCCATTTCATTCCTCTGCCACCTCATTTCCATGATGTGCTTGATATTCCATAAATTTTTCTGTGATACTGTGCAGTTCATCCTCGAAGCAGAAATGAATTTCAATCTCTGTTTTGCTATGAACATCTATGTGGTCGATCAGTTCCACCACGACCCTGCGTTCGAGCGTTTTGATATGTTCGTACTGCTTAAATTCTTCCAACCAAGTAGGAAGCAGTGTGTCGTGCTTTAATGCCTCCTGCTTCTTTTCGCGGATTTCCTGAATCTTATCCTGTGCCTCTTTTATCTTCTGCGCAAAGCGAGTATTCATTTCTCCGTACTCTTCCCGACTGACAACATCATCGCATAAGTCCTGATACAGACGGATTTTTAAATTACTGTACCGTTCTAATTCAGCTTCCAGTGCAGTGATCTGGCTGTCCAGAATCTTTATGCCAATCTGTTCGCCGCTTGCCAACTCTGCATTGGAGAGTACCTTTTCCGCTTCTACAAGAAGTGTCACTTGATGCCGAATCGCAGCCAGAACACTTTCCGTTAGTTTCTCACTGTTTATCATGTGCGGTGTGCAGCCGCCGCCATTCTTATAGGTAGAGCAGTGATAGTATTGATACTTCTTTCCGTTTTTCGTCACCGTGCGGCGAATCATATTCTGCCCGCAGTCTGCACAGCGCAGAAAACCTGATAATGGATAAACTGTTGTCTGCGATGGTGCGGTACGAGTGTCCAGTTCCAACAACTGTTGTACTTGCTGGAACTCGCCTTTGCTGATAATAGCATCATGCGCATCTTCCACCCGAATCCAGTTTTCACTTCCAACATCATGGCTCTTTTTTACTTTGTAATTGATTTTCCTGCGTTTACCCTGAATCAATGTTCCCGTATAGGATTCATTTTTCAAAATACGATTGACGGAAACCACTGTCCACTTCTGATTCAGCCCAGCCTGAAAACCGCAGGTATAGTTGAATCCATTGGCTCTCTTATACTCGTTCGGCGGCAGGACACCCAGTTCGTTCAAGTGACTGGCAATGCGCTGTGAACTCATTCCGTTCAATTTCTGTTTGAATATTTCCTGCACAATGCCCGCAGCGTATTCATCTATAATCAGATGATTTTTGTCTTTGGGGTCTTTGCGATACCCATACCCTGCGAAACTGCCAATGAACTGACCTTCTTTTCGTTTCACATCCAAGTGACTGCGAACGCGCAGTGAAATATCCCGGCAGTAGGTGTCATTGATAAGATTGTTGAACGGAATCAGAATACGACCCTTATCATCGTTTTCCTCTGCACTGTCATAATGATCGTTGATGGCGATAAAGCGCACACCCATGAACGGAAAGATTCTTTCCAGATAACGGCCCGTTTCAATGTAGTTTCTGCCGAAGCGAGATAAATCCTTGACGATGATGCAGTTGACGTTCCTTTTCTCAATGTCCTGCATCATCCGCTTAAAATCCGGGCGTTCAAAATTTGTGCCGCTGTAACCATCGTCTACATACTCATCGAACTTGTGCAATTCCGGGTGCTTCCCCATGTAATCGTTCAGCAACGCTCTCTGATTTTTTATGCTGTTGCTCTCCTGCTGGTCGCCATCCGAACGCGACAAACGAAGATATGTGGCGCAGTTGTATTTTTCATTTCCCTGAAAAAACATAAAAAGCCGATAACCTCCTAATCTATTTGTCGTTCAGACAATAAACCAAGAAATTATCGGCTTTATCAGCATATTCTGTTTTGACCCAAAGCCATTATCTCATATTTCACGGTTTATGTCAACGCTTTAATGTGCTAAAGTGCAAATTTTCTTCTGCTTTCTTCTTTTTTATCTCCGATGTGTCCGTGCGCATTTTTTCAGTGTGTCCTCTAATCGGTTCTCTCCCGCAAAGCTGATCTTCACTACCATGCCCTTGTCGAGATAGCAATAAGGGTTCTTGATCTGCGAAATGAAATCGACCATCCGCTCCCGCTGCGACAAGTCTTTTCTAATTTCCACTTCGTTGATGTCTACCAGTTCCTTGCGGTTCACATTACGAAGATCGGTCTGTGCCATCTGGCGCAGGCTTTCCATGGTGTGATAGGTTCGTGCAGTTGTTTCGGTCATTCACTCATTCCTTTCTGTTTTTGGGGTGGTGTGTCAGCCTCTTTCACTTATAGAATTGGAGAAAGGCCATTTCGCAAGGTATTTCAAAAAATTTTTTGTCTTTTTTCAAAAACACCTTGCGAAACACGCTCTGCCCGATTCTAAAGATAGAAGAACCCGAAAAATGCGTAAGGCAACGGCTTCACCGTAAGTAGGGCAAGATTCGCCTGGAGTAACTCAAAATTCACTTTCGTGATTTTTCGTTACCGGCAATCTTGATGGGGATTCCGCTTCCCCATTCCCTCGGTACGCACAAAATCTCTGATTTTGGCTATTTGGCTTCCACTAAAGTGGTCGCAGCCGACCGCCTACGGCTTGTCGGGATTTGCTTCGCAAATAAATTTGAAGGGAGTTTCTATCTATGGGCAGAAGAAAAAAGTGCGAGCAGATAAAAAGAACAAATAACGTAATGGTACGTTTTACGGATGCCGAGTACGCTTCTATTTCCATTTCTGCTGAACAGGCAGGCTATCCGGTTGCCGTTTATGTCAGGAAGAGTGCGCTGGACGAACGCATCGAAGTCCACTACAACATCACTGCAGAACTTCCCGAACTTCAAAAACTGATTGCTGAGTATTCTGCCATCGGCAACAACCTAAATCAGATTGCCCAATACTTCCACTCTGGCGGTTTCTATTCCAAGTCAATGCAGGACGAGATCAACCGCCATCTCACTGCATTATGGCAGCTTCGGCAGGAAGCAATCAAATTAGGGGGAATCTATCATGGCCGTGTTAAAACACATCGCAATAAAAAACGCTGATTACAGTGCGGCAGTCTGCTATTTGAAATATCAGCATGATGAACGACACTTAAAACCGCTCCTTGATGAAAACGGGAGCATGATGCTCCGCAGCGAATTTCACATGAATGGAGTAAACTGCAATCCCGACACCTTTGATCTTGAGTGCGAAATGCTCAATGACCAGTATCGAAAAAACTACCGATACGATGAAGTCAAGTCCCATCACTATATCATCAGTTTTGATCCGCGCGATAAAGACGAACACCATCTTACTGGCGAGAAAGCACAAATCCTGGGACTTGAATTTGTGAAGAATCATCTTCCCGGCCATCAAGCATTGGTCTGTACTCACACGGATGGACATAATGGCAGTGGCAACATCCATGTTCATATCATAATCAACAGTTTACGGAAACTGGACATAGAGCCACAGTCATACACCACACGCAGCATTGACTGCAAAGCAGGATACAAACATCACCTGACAAAAGATTATCTAAAATACTTACAGCAAGAACTTATGAATCTATGCCAGCGTGAAAATCTGTATCAGGTCGATCTTCTCTCTCCGGCTCAACGTAAAATCACTGAAGCTGAATACTGGTTGCAAAAGCGAGGGCAGAAAGAGCTGGAAGATATAAACGAACAGATCATTGCTGATGGCATGAATCCAATGGAAACAACATTTCAGACTCGTAAGCAGTTTGTTCGGAATGCCGTTTCAGAGATTTCTTCCTCCGCAATTTCGTTTGAAGATTTTCAAAGCCAGTTATTTGAAAAGTATAAGATTCATGTGAAAGAAAATCGGGGAAGATATAGCTATCTGCATCCAGAGCGAGAGAAGTACATTTCTGGTCGCTCTTTAGGCACAAATTTTGATAAAGATTATTTGCTCAATCTTTTTGAAGCCAATGCACTTGCTGCTGAGCAAGAAGAAAAGCAACGACAGACCATGCCCGATTACCATGCAGACCCGATTGCCATTCTCTTCATTCGCTCTGATCTGCGTCTTGTTGTGGACTTGCAGAACTGTATTAAGGCTCAACAGAGCAGAGCTTATGCTCAAAAAGTCAAAATTTCCAATCTTCAACAGATGGCAAAGACTGTAGCTTACATTCAGGAAAACGGATTCGATACCAGAGAAAATTTACAGACAACCTACGATAGCATCACATTACAGATGCACGATGCACGGCAAAAGACAAAGGACACCGAAACACAAATCAAATCTGTGAATGAGCAAATCCACTATCTGGGTCAGTATCTTTCCACAAAATCCACCTACAATGAATTTTTGAAAGCTCGCTTCAAAGGAAAATTTCGCAAGGATCACGCTGATGAAATTGAGAAGCACGAAAAAGCCGTCCAGATTCTGAAAGCACAAAATCCAGACGACTCACTTCCGAAGATGAAAGATTTGAAGCTTGAAAAAGAACGGTTGCTTGCCTTGAAAGCGGCTCAGTACGACACCTATACCTATTATAAAGATTATCAGAAAGAATTACGAACAGCCTGCGCCAATGTTGACAACATCTTGGGGCAGCACCACATTCGAGATCACACTCAGCGAACAGAACAGACCCTTTAAGCAAAAAAGAGCCACCATACGCTACCCTTTTGTTGGGTAAGCCTATGGTGGCTCTTGCACTATTTTCAGTCTTTAAGCGTCCCTGTATTTCAAGAAACCATTTTGTAATTCCACAAAGCGATCCTGAAATATTTCTTCCAACGCCTGTTTGCAGGGAACCCTCTGCATCCGGGCAACAACAGATCACTTCCTGTTCCGTTCCATATCAGCCGACTTCTCTTGGCTACTCTTTTGCTTTTCCCGTGCCATCTGCCGGATTCGCAATTTATCAAGAACGGATTCCCGTCCGTTGATTATGCGGGGCTTAGGGAGATTGTTGGCACAGCCATCAATCATATTGTAGTTCTGTTCCGTAGTTGATTCTACGGCCCGAACATATTCCCCGTTCTCATAGAACTTCTGATAATGTTCCATCTGGTGTAGTGACGGCTTCTGGTTCATCGGCTTTTCCATCAGCGGTGGATGCAGATAATCCAGAATCTTTTTTCTGGCATCCTCATCCAACCCTTTTCGGATTTCAGTGGAAACCAGTTTGCCAGAAGCATCTACAATCACGTTCGGTGCTTTTTCCTTATAGACTTCATGCTGCATCAGAAAAAAGTGCTGGCTTTCTACCACGCATTCTTCGGTTGCCATCCACGTTCCAGCACATCCATCTATAAAAAGATTTTTCGTGTCAAGTGTAACCAGAATGCCAGAACTACTATTGCGGATAAAGCCAGCAACCACAACAAGGGAGTCCTTATCCACAAAATACGCCGTGATTTCTCCCTGTTGGTTTATGACAATCACATCACCGACACCAAATGGACGGCCACGGAAATTCTTCGGTCGATGCTCTTCCAACCGTTTCCGAATCATCTCTGGTGTGTCCGATGTAAACAACTTTGTAAAATACGCCTGCTGATAATTTTGTACGATCACCTGAAAATGATGTTCCGTCAAATACTGATATGAACGTGACCGATACGCAGCAAGTTCTGCACTATCTTTCAGCTGATAGACCGCATACTGATTGATATTCATTTTGCCACCACATCCTGAAGATACGGTTTAAGGTCAAGCTCTGAAAACTCCATGTCTGAAATAGAGCGCATCTTTTTCATGGTAGATGCTACCAAAGGAAAGACTTCGGCATCATCCTCCACAAACGGAACAACTTCCTCGATATATCTCATGGTTTCCGTCCGTGTCGGCTGCTCAAACATTGCCATAACCATCATCTCATCTGCATTAAACTTCATCTTGCTCACAGTTCTATTTCTCCTTTCTTCTTTGCCTTCTTCGGTTTTGCCTGTTCCTGATGAGGCTGCTGCTCCTGCGCCTTTTTGCGATTCTTCAACGCTTCACGAACAGACTGCCGGGTGTTGGGGCGTTCTTCCAACTCCTTGCTTGCCTGCCGCTTTTCCAAAAGCGTTTTCATATCCGAAATTGCTTTCTGCACCAGCGGGCTTTCCCGGTAATGCTGGATATGGTTGACAACCTCTGCCTGCACTTCTCCGCCTACCATCAGGTCAAACATTCCCGAATAGATGCTTCCATCTTCAAGAGAAAAGCCAATGCTCTTGATTCCGTTCATCCGCTCTGCCGGAATCTTATCGTAGATTTCCAATGCCTGCTCCAATGTCAGATTGTCATGGAACTCTCCCATCACCGGAAACTCTGCACACTCTGCCACATAAAAGCTGATGTTCGCTTCCGGCGCAGGCTTCTCTGCTGCCAGCTTTTCTTTCATTGCTTCTGCCCGCTGTGTTTCTGCGCGGTATGACTGTTCCTGAAGATACGCAGTACTAATCACACCACACTCAGAAACGCTGTGTCCGTGTTCTGCCAGAACTTCTTCCATCATTTCCTGCACGGGTCTATATCCATCCACTTCGATGATACCGCCGTCCATTACCGTGAAGTCCTTATCATATAAGGTATAGTCGTAGCCATCCTCGCTGGTCTGGATGTTAAAATAGCCATCGTTGATTTCATAGCTACCGCCACATCCTGCACTTTCAACGCTTCTGCCACCAGTGCGACCACATGGTTCTGGATGTATGGATTATCCCAGCCCGGAACTTTCTTGTAGTCCTCTACGATCGTGTCAATACCGTTCTTACACTGCACAATGTCCAGACTGCCCGGAAGTGGGTCAGGCGTTTTCTCTACGCCAAGGGCTTTCAGATGAAAATTCGGAACCTGCTGATAGCAGGACATTGCATCATCGAGATTCCCGAACTTCTCAATTTTCATCGGATTGGTCTGCAAATCTGTCACAACATAGAACTGCTGGACAAACGGTTTTTCTGGCTCCCGCTGCTGTTCAGCCGCAAGTTCTTTACGGTACATATCCACAAACCCGTTCAGCACAGTCGGGTGACTGCGCACGATCCAGTCGGTGCGGATATTGCTGCCCCGTTCTCCCTTGCAGGTGGTGTCTGCCCATTCCTTATTACTGTGTGAATAGCGTCCGTCATGGTTGTTATAATTCAGCGTGTACGCCAGAATATAGCCCATGCGCTCCATGCCAAACTGTTCAACGACGGACTTCGTAGCATCATCTGCAAGGTTCATTCCGTCGAAATTGTCTGCAATCGCTTCTTCAATGGCGTTTCTGCACTCTTCATTGAGCTGTCTGGAAATGCGGTACAAATCCACCTCGCCATTCTCTGCTGCATAGGCAAAAGATTCGTAATAAACCGGAACATCCAAATTATCCGTGCGGCTTTCCTCTGCCACAGGCACAGCCTGTTCTTCTTTTTGTGAAGTCGGATTCTTTTCTGCAAAATACTCCTTTATGGCATCCTGAAAGTCCTCATCAAAGCCGTTCCACAAATTTTCTGCCACCAGTTTTCCCTGCTCATTGACCGCAACGCAGGCAGCTTCATCCCCGTATTCCTCATGCTCCAGCAGGAAGAACTTCTCGCCACCGACCTCCGTTTCATCAATCGCATACCATGTGCCAATATGACCCTCGACTGCAATCTGGTCGGAGTCACCGTGTATTAAGCCATCCTTTTTATGCTCTTGTTCTTCCATAAACTCACGCACAGTCAGCAATCCACCCGTGAAGTTCAGACCTTCCGCGCCCAGTTCCAGCCGACCGTCTGCGCCAAGGTCAAGTTCTTCTGCCATCAGAACAGATGCCGCATGGTTTACGATCACCGTTTTCTCCACCAGAATCGGCTGTCCCGGATCATAGTCCGACCCACGCAGGTCATAGCGGTACAACCCCTCCGGCACATCCTCATCCCGCAGTCTGCTGTTGCTGAAAAGACCGGGCTTATCAAAGATTTCAATTTCCTGCAACTGTTCATCCAGAATCGTTTCTTTCTTCAAATCCATCTTCCTTTCCTTGAAAAAATCCGGCAGCTCTGCAAAGCCGATGCTGTCCACATAGCAGGCTTTGATCGACTTGCCATCGTTCAGCACCACAACATCACTGACGGAAAGCGAATGCCCGGTAAAATCCGCTGGACGCTGGATATTGAAGCGTTCGTAAATAGCTTCCAGCGTATCATTTTCCGTAAGTGGTGCGGTATAGACCAGTTCATAGTCTGCACAGTTTACTTCCATCCCGTGCCGCTTTACAAAATCCAGATTCATAAAGCGGTAGTCGTGTTCCGGGTCACGGACAGTGATCTGGTAGATGCCAAACTGCTTTTCGCTGCCGGAAAGCAGCTTCTGCTCCTTAACTACTGCATCCATACGAGTTATCAGTTCTGCCGCCTTTTCTGCGGACTCTCCCTCTGATTCCTCCACTGCGGCTTGCAGCCATTCCCTGATCGGCTGAACATCCCCAGCCTGAATCTGTTCTTTCAGTGCTTCAACTGCCTGCTCCCGATCCTCTACGCTGTCCTTATAGTGGTAGAAATCGAAGTCAAAGGCAAAATCGTCAAGGTCTACTGCCAGCTTTTCAACGGTTGCTTTCTCGCCGTTTTCCATTGTTTTCTGCTTGTCCTTTTCCAAATCTTCCATAGCGATCTGGAAATAGTCACTTCCACGTTCGATTTCTTCACGCCCTGTGACAAGAACTGGCCACGGGCTGATACGGATAAGATAAATCTGCTTGCCCTCATCAAACAGCCGCAGAGCCTGCTCCCGACTTATCACCGTCAGTGCGGCATCCGGGCGGGAATACTCATCTTCCAGATACTCTTCGTTCTTTTCCAGCAAAATTGCACTCCATGCGTCAGCCTTGATTCCGAAAATGCCATCATGCTGTTCGATCTCTTCCTGACTGGCGAAATCTCCTGCCGTGCCATCCTGAAACAGCGGGTAAATCCGTTCGCCCAGCCGATGCCACTCCCGTGCGCCTTCCTTTGTCAGCGGCAGAACATCATCTTTCAGATACCCATATTCGTGCATTTCCGAAAGACCGATCATGCCATCCGGCAGACTTTCGATCTTCTCCTCTGCTTCCCACATCAGGCGATTGATTTCTTCCGTGTTTTCAGCCGCAACCGCAGCCGCCAGATTGTTGGCAAGTTCTTCCGTTGCCGCCCGGTCATCCAGCTTGTAAGCAAAGTTTACAATGAGATTTCGCTGGCTGTTGTCAAAAACGGTTTTGTCCCGTTCCTTGTCCGCAATCAGCTTTTCAGCATATTCCATCGCCGTCATGCGCTCCACACTCCTTTCTGTCACCGCCGTTTCCAGTTTTTCAAGAAAATCAGCAGCGGTCAATCGAATCGTATCCATCGAATCTTTCAATTCTTTCAGTTCCTTGCCGCTTGCCCAGCTTGCTACATACGGGAACGAGTAGTCCGAAGTATCAATGCCAAGTGCCGAGCAAACCGTAAATGCAATGCTTTCCGCTTCCGTTTCTTTGGTAAGCTGGTCTTTTTCCTCGCCGCGCTGTTTCATCTGGTCGCTGTCATGCAGCATGGCATGAGCAACCTCATGGATCATCGTCTT
This sequence comes from Clostridium sp. AF22-10, assembly GCF_003478725.1. Taxonomy (NCBI): domain Bacteria; kingdom Bacillati; phylum Bacillota; class Clostridia; order Eubacteriales; family Clostridiaceae; genus Clostridium; species Clostridium sp. AF22-10. The sequence continues at coordinate 31,525 of NZ_QUFZ01000017.1, read as the reverse complement.
GATGGTCTGGCTCTCACCCATATCGGCACGAACACAGATTTCTTTGTCCATGTGGCTGTAATAACCTTTTGCGTTGCCCTCGATCTCTCCAAAACGAATTGGCACAGGAGATACCTGTTCGATTGCCTCTTTCAGCAGGGTATAATCCTTGACACGGGCAGTCAGTTCATTCACTTCCAGCGTAGGCAGCGGTTCTCCGTCTGTCTGGGCATAATCGAAAACCGTTGTTACCCGGAACCGGGGAATCACCCTCTCCACCACTTCGATTTCCGGCTCCCCGCTCTCATTCAGCACCGTAAGCCCGGTGTCCTTGTCGATTTTCTCCCTCTCTTCCCGTTCCTTTACCGGGACAGGCGCGATGATCTGGATGCCCTTTTCACCCTTTTTCACATAGCGGTTAAACTTATTTTTCCAGGCATTGTACCCAGCCACCAACGTAGCATCTGGACGCTGCATTGCGATCAGCAGCGTATTATTGAAGCTGTAATTGTGGAATTTCGACATTGTAAGCAGGTACTTCGTATACATTTCCGAAGTAAAAATGTCCTTTACGCCCTGCTCCAACCGTTCCGTGATTTCTTTGAGCTGGTCTGCCCGCTTATCTGCCATTCATGCCCTCCTTTTCGATTTTCTTGACCCATCTAGTTTTCATCTGATACGGATACTGGTTCGCCATCTTCGGCTTTCTCTCGCCATTCCATTCCAATCCTCCAGCACGGCCCTCACAAACATATCCGGCAGCTTTGAGCGATACGCCGCTTTCGGTGTCCAGAATATAAGTGACAACCTTTGTATAGCCCATTGCCCGTGCTGCACGGTACGCCGCCGCATACAGGATGCTGCAGGCGTTTGGAGTTTCATCCGTACACAGGCGATTGACTTCCAGCGTATAGCCATCATCCAACCACCGCGCCACAGGTCTGCCGCAGATAGCAACGCCCACCAGCGCACCATTTTCCGATACGCCAATGGAGAACTTATGTCCTCGCGTCGGTTTATGGTGGCGGTGATACTGCTGCACAAACGCGTTTGCCGTTTTCAGATTGATCGGTGTTAATGTCAGCAAATGCCCTCCTTTACAAAATCTGCCCCATCAGATTCCCTTTCGGAGATCTGACGGGGGCATTCTCAGTTATAGTTCCATATCGTGACTTTTCTTTTTCTGCGGTTTCGGCTCTGCCATGCGTTCTGCCTGCTTTTCGTGAAGCTGTGCAAGAATCGACGGACGTTTTACGCTGTCTGCACTCCGCTCAATCTCACGTTTCGGCGCAGGAAGTTCGCTATCCGTTACTTCCTCATCCATGCCAAGAGCCGCATCATCCCCCTTTTCGTCCATATCCAGCAGGGCATTCAATTCTGCAAGCCGTGCAGATTTTTCGTTTAATTCCGTCTCCTGCGGGAACGGACGCTGCACTTCTTCCTTTGCTTCTGCCAACTGCTGCTGTAAGGTTTCCAATCTGCGCTCCACCTGCGGCAGTGTCTTTTCGATAGATGCCAGCGCATTGAGAATACGCTGGATATTGCCAGCCGGATCACTGCCAAGTTCAATCGTATAACTGCTCTGCCGCTTGATGGTCAGCTTGAATGTCTGGGCGAACGCATCAAACCGGGAACTGATTGCAAACCCTCCCAAATCTGCGATTTGCCCCTCTGTCTTAGCGATCTTCATTGCGGCACAGGCTGCAAGAATTGCCGAGCCTGCTTCCTTGCGGTCGGTATAAACCCTGTCCTCCACCGTGATGGAGAACTTCTCCTTGTCCTGTTCCAGCAACGGCTTTGCCACTGCAAGGTCAGCTTTCAGACCTGCTATGCGCTCTTTCGCTGCCGTGATTTCTGCCGGATACCGCCGTGCAATATCCGATTCCAGGCTGTAAATCTGGCTGGTGTGGTTGGCCCGCATCAGCTTCAGCTTGCTGACCTGAATATCCAAATCCATCTTTTCCTTGATGTAGGGATTTCCCGTTGCCAATGCTTTGATTTCTGCATAGGTCAGCGCGGTATCGTCCACATCATCGCAGGCACGAACAGGAGATTTCGAGGTCATGATCTGCGAGATGAACTTCTGTTTATTTTCCAGAATTTGCCACATATACGAATCGAACGTATTCTCTGTGACGTAACGGAAAATCTTCACTTTCTGGTTGCGGTTTCCCTGACGAAGAATGCGTCCTTCCTGCTGTTCCAGATCAGAGGGCTTCCACGGGCAGTCCAGATGATGCAGGGCGATCAGTCTGTCCTGAATGTTTGTACCAGCACCAAGTTTCGGGGTCGAACCAAGCAGGATACGCACCTGACCGGAGCGCACCTTTGCAAACAGTTCTGCCTTTTTGGTTTCGGTATTTGCCTCATGGATAAAAGCAATCTCCTCACGGGGGATTCCCTTTGCCACCAGTTTTTCCCGGACATCATCGTACACATTGAATGTTCCGTCTGCTTTCGGGGTCGATAAGTCGCAGAAAATCAACTGGGTGGATTTGTCGGGCGTGGATTCTTCCCATACCTGATAGGCATTCTCCACGCAGAGGTTGACCTTACTTTCCGGCTCATCCGGCAGCAGGTCATTGATAAGCCGCTGATCCAAGGCCAGTTTTCTGCCGTCGTTCGTGATTTTGAGCATATTATCGGTTCTCGGATCGACATTTCCGTTCCGCACACGCTCTGCACGGTCGGCAAAGCTGCTCACCATTTCCTGCTGCGTTTCACTGGGTTTCAGCACCTCATTGATGTACTCTGCTTCTGGCACAGGCAGATTCAGCATATCTGCCGTCTGTACGTCTGCGGACTCCTTGAACAGTGAAATCAATTCAGGGAGATTGAAAAACCGGGCGAACCGCGTCTTTGCACGGTAGCCCGTTCCCTCTGGGGACAATTCGATTGCCGTTACGGTTTCGCCAAACGAAGCCGCCCAGCTATCGAAATGTCCGAGATGAAGTTTCTGCAAGGTGTCATACTGCAAGTAGCGCATAATGGTATACAGCTCTACCATGCTGTTCGATACAGGCGTACCTGTTGCAAAGGTCACACCCTTGCCGCCAGTGATTTCATCGAGATACTGACATTTTGCAAACATATCCGAGGACTTCTGTGCATCGGTCTGAGCAATACCAGCGATGTTCCGCATTTTTGTGTAGAGGAACATATTTTTATAAAAATGGCTCTCGTCCACAAACAGGCGGTCAACACCAAGCTGCTCAAATGTAACTACATCATCCTTGCGGCTCTGGTCGTTCAGCTTCTGAAGTTTTGCCTGCAAGGTTTTCTTTGTTTTCTCCATCTGCTTGACCGTGAAACTCTTGCCATCGTCCTCTGCCTTTGCTTCTGCAATCGCAAAGGTAATGTCCTGAATCTGCCGCTCAATCATGGATTTCTGCTGTTCCGGAGAAAGCGGAATCCGTTCAAACTGCGAATGTCCGATAATGATGGCATCATAATCGCCCGTAGCAATCCGGGAACAGAACTTCTTTCGGTTGGATGGCTCGAAATCCTTTTTCGTTGCCACCAGCACATTGGCATTCGGATACAGCCGCAGGAAATCCGCGCCCCACTGCTCCGTCAGATGGTTCGGCACAACGTAGAGATTCTTCTGTGCCAGACCCAGACGGCGGCTTTCCATGCCGGCAGCAATCATCTGAAAGGTCTTGCCCGCACCAACACAATGCGCCAACAGCGTATTATTGCCATACAGGATATGCGCCACTGCATTTTTCTGATGCGGCATCAGGCTGATCTCCGGGGTCATGCCCACAAACTTGATATGACTGCCATCGTATTCACGGGGACGAATCGCATTGAACCGCTCATTGTAGACCTTGCAAAGTTCCTCTCTGCGGTCTAAATCCTTGAAAATCCACTGCTTGAACGCATCCCGAATCGCTTCCTGTGCCTGCTGCGCCAGCATGGTTTCTTTTTTGTTCAGCACTCTCCTTTCTCTTCCATCCTCATAGATGGTATCGTAAATTTTGGTATCCCGGAGATTCAGTGCATCTTCCAGCAGTCGATAGCCGTTGACCCGCATTGTGCCATAGGTGTTCGTCACACGGGGATTACTCCGGTCAAGCGACTTGCCGCTGATATTCCATGCACCGCTGATTTCCGAATAGGTTGCCTTGATGGAACTTCCGATATAGTAACTCGGCGTTTTGAACACCCGCTCCATGAAGTCCGTAATGTACTCTGCCTTGATCCAGTTTGCACCAAGCCGCACTTCAATCTCCGAAGCATTCAAATCTTTCGGCTGTACCCGCTTGAGATACTCGACATTGACCTGATACTCCGGGTGGTTTGCAGCAAAGGTTTCTGCCGTTTCCAGCTTTTCCCGGACATTACCGGACAGATATTCGTCTGCCGTCACCCACGCCTGTGTGACAGGATTGCGGAAGATAACGCCCGCCAGTTCTTCGGTCACTTCCTGCTCTGCCTTTCCGCAAAGTTCAGCCATAAACGGTACATCGACCTTTGCTTTTTCTCCGATGGAGAGTGCCAGGGCTTCACTCGGCGTATCCACAGAGGTCACAGGTTCCGGCTTGCGAATGGTGCGCTTGGTAAAAATATCTGCCAGCCGCTTGAGGTTTTTATCCTCATCCAGAATCTCAAGAGATGCCAGCAGACAATAGCTGCTGTCCTGCCGGAATGCCCGTTTGTTTGCGGTGCTGTTGATCAGACCATACTGCGCTGTGAACCGCTTATACTGGTCTTTCAGCTTTCCCTGCAGCAGTTCCACTTCGGCATCTGTACCATCGTACAACTGGCAGTCCAGCAATTTCTGTGTGGTTTCCCGCAGAGCGATCATTCCCAGCACACGCTCCGCTGTGACCGCAGGCAGGTCAACCTTGTTCATGTAGGAGTTTTCACGGTAATAAACCTGTCCATCCACGTTGGTGTAACCGAAATTCTTCACGTTCGGGTCTGCCGGGAGCGGTTCTGTGTTCTGGTCAAGTTCATCGTCCGTGATTTCTGGCTCTGTGATTTCCGCATGGATGTTCTCAACTGCTGCTTTCAACTGCTGGACAAGGTCTGCGCCCTCGATGGGTTTGACCGTAGTTTCCTGCTTACCGTACTGTGTACTTTCAGTCGTGATCTCGCCCAGCACCATTTCAGGATGCTGCGCAAAATACTGGTTGATGGGGTATCCCTCCGGCGTTGTGCCAAGGTCTACCCACTCTGCCCGCTCCACTGCCGCCCGGTCACGCTTTTGCAAAAACAGGATGTCCGCTACTACGCTTGTATTCGCATTGCGCTGGAACGCATTGTTCGGCAGGCGAATTGCACCGACCAGATCAGCACGGTTGGCAAGATACTCTCGGACAGAGGAATCCTTTTTGTCCATCGTGCCGCTGGAAGTGACTACCGCCACCACACCGCCCGGACGAACAAGGTCAAGACTCTTTGCAATAAAGTAATCGTGGATGAGGAAGTTGTGGCGGTCATACCGCTTATCCGGCACTTTGTAATTGCCGAACGGCACGTTGCCTACCACACAGTCAAAGAAGCTGTCCGGGAACTGCATCGTTTCAAAGCCCTGCACGGCAATCTTGTTTTTCTGATAAAGCTGCTGTGCAATGCGCCCTGATACGCTGTCCAGCTCTACACCATACATCTTGATGTTTTCCATGTTTTCAGGCACAAGACCCATGAAATTGCCGACACCACAGGACGGTTCCAGCACATTACCTTTGCTCAGTCCCATATTGGAAAGGGCTTCATACATTGCCTTGATTACCGTGGGAGAAGTGTAGAAAGCATTCAGCGTAGATGCCCTCGCTTCGCTGTACTCATCTGCCGGGAGCAGAGATTTCAGTTCCGCATACTCTTTCGACCAGTCTGCATTCTTCTCATCAAATGCCTGCGGAATGCCACCCCAGCCGACATACCGGGAAAGAACTTCCTGTTCTTCTGCGGTTGCCTGCCGCTGTTCTGCATCCAGCGTTTGCAGCAGCCGGATGGCTTCGATGTTTGCTTTGAATTTTGTCTTGGCTCCTCCTGTGCCAAGATCATCGTCCGTAATACGGAAGTTCATAGGCTCCTGTTTGGGCTGTACAGGCTGTTCCGTTTCGGCTCCACTGTCCAGCGGAAGGTTGTGCTGCCGCCGTGCATGGTTGACCTCTTCCGGGGTCATAGACTTACTGGTAAGAGGATTCAAAACATCGTCCACTGCCGAACGATGGATGGCATCTGTCCGGGTCTGCACATCCGCGATCAGCTGCATCTGTTCCGGCGAGAAGTCGGGATTCAGCAGTTCTTCTAACTCGCCGCCCGATTCTGCCACCGAATAGATCACATCCATCTGCTCCGGGGAAAAATCCTCGTAAGCCACACCAGCATTGTGTAGAGCAGTAAAGACTGTGGTTTCTATCGCTTCTTTCATCGGCACGTCGGCCTGTTCGTACAGATGCCGAATGTACTCCAGCGGTTCCGTTCGGAAGATCGGATACCGGGCTTCTTTCGCAAGGGTCATGTCCTGCAAGCTGACCGTCCCCTGCTCAAAGTTGACCGAATCCACACGGAACTCTCTATCGTCCAGTTCAATGATGGTATTGACTGGCAGATATTCCTCTCTGCGGAAATACTTTGTCTGCGCATGGGTTCCATCTTCCTGCTGGCCGGACAGATAGACGCTCTCCCCCTGCTTCCAGAGCTTCATTGCCTGAGAAGCCCACTGTTCACGTGGAAAACCAGACACCTCAACCTTGCCGAGTGCGGTTTCCTTTTCCAACAGCTTGCTGCCAAGAAGTTCTGAAACGCGCTTTGCATCCTCGCCGTAGAACTCAAAGTTGCCGTACTGCTCATAGCCGACCAGAGCATCCGGGTAACGCTCTTTCAGCGCGTTATATTCGTTTACGGCATCCAGCGGCAGGGGCTGCAAGGTCGGCTCAACGGCCTTTTCTTCCGCTGCATACAAAACCATAATGCCGCGCACCCACTGCGGTGCGTCCTTGCTATCCTGATACAGTGCAACGGCATCCCGTCTGTCCGTAATAACGTCCTGATAGGTGCGCTGGAAAATATCTTCTACCAACCAGTCTTTGAAGTTTTCCCAGCTTTGGCTTGCTTCCAGATACAGCGGAGCAGTTTTCGCATTCTGCTCTAACAGCTCGTCAATCTTGTTCCGAAGTTCCTTTTCCGCTTCGTCTGCATCCACATCGCGGTCGCGGAGATACGGATAGATTTCACTCTGCTGCACCGCATCCAGCATGGAGTACAGACATTCTTTGTAAACACAGCGACTATCTTTCAATGCAGATTTCTGCCCTGCCAGAAGATAATCATTCAGCGGATTCTTTGCCAGTTCTGCATCATACTGGTTCGGTCGAAGCACCCGCGCCGCCCATGCAGGACGCTCCATATCTTTCAGATAGATCAGAGAATCCGTAACACGTTCGATTTTATAAAGGCGGTCATCTTCCAGATAGAGATAATCCCCGACATTTCTGCTGTACTTTGCCGCCTGCCTCTGGGGTTCTTCAACCACTGCGGTGGTTGAATGCTCTTTCGATTCCTGTTCCTGCGCCCAAATATCGAAAAGCGATATTTGTCCTGCCTCAGAAACAGAAATCTCAACAGCCTTTTTCTTTTCCGGGAAGATCGTGTACGTTCCCTCAACATACTGGTGCAGTTCAGCAAGCGTCTTTGATTTTTCCGCATATTCCGGGGAATCCAGCGGCACGGAAAGAAGTGCTGCATCCATCTTTTCCAGAAGCTCTACCGCCTGTTCCGGGTCAGCCAGCATGGTGGGCAGTTTCTTTCTGGCATCCTCATTCAGCAATTCCCGCTTAAATGGACGCTCTACTTCATCGGGCAGACGATGGTAGAAACCAATCACCCGATTTGCCATCTGCTCACGCTCGTAACTCGGCATCCGGCTGTAATCCGCAGGCTTCAGATACAAACTCTGGTCAATGAGCTTTGCAACTCGTTCTGCCGCCTGATTCCAGTTCAGCTTCACCAGTGCATCCGGCTTTCCATAGCTGCCCCGCGCCAGTTCCAGACCTCTGCCGTCATAGTTGGCATGGGAATTATCTGCACGGGAAAGTGCATGACTGCTGCCGCCAACGCCGTATCGGTCTTTCAGAAACGCCGTCCGCTCTGCTTTTTCTTCATGGTTGAGAAAGAAACTGTATGTTGCCAGTCTGCCATCCGAATACGGCCCGCCGCCTGCCAGATAAGCGTCGATTTCATCCTCGGTAATAAAGATTTTCTGTTCGTTCCACTGGAATCCCTCTCGTGCCTGATAGGACTGATACGGAAGGGCAAACTTCTGAAACTGTTCAGATACTTTGTCCGGGCGGTAGAACTGCATCCGCATCACGCTTTTATCTTCGGCGTAGGCTTCTGCCAGTCCCAAAAGACGTTCGTTCAGGTCAGCCAGAAATTCCGGCTGGTCAATCAACTTTGCAAGTCGTTCTGTAAGTTCCGGGTATCCGCCGGAGAAGATGGACGTATCGGCAAAGACCATCTCTGCCACACCCTCTGCCATATCGCGTTCCATATAGCTCAGGGCTTCTGCGTGTTCATGCAGAGCATTGCCACGGGCTGCATCCAGGACAGACTTTGGTGCGTACTCTCCCTGCTGCAGAAGCTGATGGATTCTGCCGCTGACATCTTCCCAGGACAGAAATGCTTTGTTTTTGGGGCCGTTCCGAACCGTATCGCCAACGGCAATCTGCATACCCAACTCATCGAACCAGACCGCATATTTTGTGCCACCGATCTCAAAGCCCTTGCCGCCCTCGCCATACTCTTTTTTGACGAAAGCGGTATACTCTTCCGGGGTCTGTTCGGTCATAAAGTTATAGATAAGGCGGAGCTGGCTTTTGCTTCGATTGCTTCCCGTCCGCAGGATTTCATCCACAACTTCTGCCGGAATCGTGATCTCATCGGCATACTGGGCCTGCATCGGGGCTTCGATTGCCCGAATCTGCTGTTCCACGGTCGGCAGACTGGGCAGAGAAAAAGCAGAGGCAATTTCTTCCTCTGCTTCGCTCAAATCCTGTTCGGTTGTGTCAGCGGTTAGTTGTACACCAATTCCTTCAGCACGATCTCTTCCGCCATCGCGGTCAGATTGTTCTGGTGTGCCACCCATGCCATCTGTTCGGTTTCCTTGTTCGGAGCCGGATACTTCTCGTTCAGGCTCTCGATCAGTTCTTCCATCCGGTTCTCCGCCTGCTCGTCGATCTGCGCCAGATGCTGATTCAGCCTGCCGCTCATCAGCATACTCTGATACCAGTTCTTCTTGTTCTCCTTCAGATAAGTCCTGCGCAGCATCCCGTACTTCCCAATGCTCATCGGCTTGTCCTGTACGGTCAGGTTCGGAAACAGGTAGTCCCCCTTGCGGTGATAAGTCAGTTCCATACGGTTTTCCTCCTTCGGTGATGTTTGTTTTGGTTTCGTGCTTTAATGTGCTAAAGTCCGTACTGGTATTATACAAGCTGTCGGCAGTTTTTGCAAGATGTTCTGTAACTTCTTTTCGGTAAATTTTCTGCATTTCCCGTCCAATGTCACGGAGAACCGCTTCACACTGTTCCGAAACAGCATTGCCCAGGAAGGTCAAGACCGGAAGCTGGTTGAAATCCACGATACGGATAAAATCCTCATCGTCCAGAACTTCCAGCGGTTCCTGTCCGCAGCGTCGGGAAAGGGTGTAGAAAATACTGTTGGTCATCAACTCCCGGAAACGGACACGAAGGTTATCTTCGTCCAGTCCCTCCAGAAATGTGTCTGCCACCTCATATTCCAAACCATCCATCGCTTCTTCCAGATTCTCAGCGGTCAACTGCTGTGCCAGTTCCATCAGCGCAGCATTCATGCTGTCCGTCTGCGTCAGTGCATAGGTATCTGCCAGATGGTCGAGGATCATCTGCTGGTGTTCCGAATAATCAATGCGCCATAGGATCGGCGTTTTGCCGCCCTGCACCAGATGCGTGTCCGCAATGTCGAACACATAACGCAGCTTTGCCCGTGGGCTGGCATCGTCCAGAAGTGCAATGCCCTTTGCGCCACGGTTTACCCAGCGGTTCATTTTCTTGTTCCAGACTTCCAGCTCTGCACAGGCAGTCGCATCAGGACGCTGGGCATGAATCAGCAGAGTGTCTTTGAACGAATAGCGGTACAGCCGTGCCGCCACATCCAGATAGTTCATCCAGTCTTTCGGAGAATTGCTTACCCACCGTGCATTCTGCTGGGCAAGTTCCCGAATATCATTAAATTTTGCCAACCGTTCCCTCCTTACTTCTTAGCTGGTGTTTTCGGAAATTCAAGACTGTACTGCGCCCTGCCATTTTCTACCCGCATCACAAGGTCTGCGTCAAAGGTCTTGTTCTTTTTGGCAGAGTAGAAGTCTTTTACATGGGTGCGTCCTTTCTTCAAAAGGTCAGTTGCCATCTTCTTCGTGAGCGTCTTTTTCATGCTGGAAAGGTATTTACTTTCTTTCCAGAGGGCGAATTTGCACTCCCGGTCAGAGCAGTAAAAGTTCTGCCCGCCCTCGCAGACGGGTTTGCCGCATACCGGGCAGTTCCCGATAGATACCTTATTATAAGTAGTCGATTCTTGCACCGTAGGAATCTGCCGGAGGTCTGCCAGCATCCGTTCTAGCAATCCACCGATGCCCTGCATGAAGTCAGCGGGCTTTGTTTCGCCCCGTTCCATCCGCAGCAGTTCATTTTCCCACTCGGCGGTCATGCTTGCCGATTTCAGGTAATCCGGGATATTTGCGATTGCCGTAACCCCCTCTGCACTGGGAAGAATCTGCTTTCCTTTGCGTTCCACATAGCCGAAAGATACCAGCTTTTCAAGAATCGCTGCACGGGTCGCAGGCGTTCCCAGTCCTTTCTTTTCTGTGTCCTTTTCAAATTCTTTGTTGCCTGCGGTTTCCATTGCAGAAAGCAGGGTATCTTCAGTAAATGCTTTCGGCGGGGAGGTAAAGCCCTGCTTTTTCTCCGCACTCACTACAGGAATCACCGCGCCCTGTTCCAGTTTCTTAGGGAATGCCACATCCTTGCTTTTTTCCTGTTCTGCAAGCGGAACAGGCATTGCGGTATGCCCTGCCTGCAAAACATTTTTGTATTTTGCAGTGAATTTCTTATCCTGACAGCAAACTGTCACCAGAACATCTTCATAGATATACGGTGGCTGCACTGCCTGCTGCATCTTCCAGACGATAAGAGCAAAGACCTTTTCTTTATCCCCGGACAGGCTGTTTGACTCTCGCTTGCAGCTTTCCAGTGTCGGCAGAATCGCATGGTGGTCAGTGACTTTCTTGTTATTGACTACCTGTTCCACCTTGCCAACCTCGCCGCTGTAATGTTTGAGCAAAGCTGTCATAGTCTGCTGCATATCTTCCGTGATGTACTGGCTGTCCGTTCGCGGGTATGTCACCAGCTTTTCTTCATACAACTCCTGTACGATCTTCAAAGTCTGGCTGGCGGTAAAGCCATAATAGCGGTTGGCTTCTCGCTGCAAGGTCGTTAAGTCGTACAGCTTCGGGGCGGACTGCTCTTTCCGCTTGTGCTCAATGCTGCCGACCACGGCACATTGTCCATCACAAGCTGCCTGCATGGTATCCGCATCCTGCTCCTGTGCCATCCGTTCCGATTCTGCCACGATGCCATTTCCCGTGATTTCCACCTTGTAGTACGGCTCTTTTACAAAGTTCTGGATTTTGCTTTGCCGTTCGGTCAGCATTGCCAGTGTCGGAGTCTGAACCCGTCCAATGGTCTGCCGTCTGCCGTATTTCTTTGTGAATGCCCGTGTGCCATTCATGCCAATCAGCCAGTCCGCCTTTGCCCTGCACTCCGAAGCGGCAAACAGGTTGTCGTACTCTGCGCCATCCTTTAAGGAATCAAAGCCTTGCTGGATAGCGGCATCTTCCATGCTGCTGATCCACAGCCGTTTGACCGGGAGTTTACTGCCCGCCAGACCGTACACACGGCGAAAGATTGCTTCTCCCTCGCGTCCCGCGTCGCAGGCATTTACCACATAATCGAAATCTTTGATTCGGAGGAGCTTCCGCAGAATATTGAAATGTGCTTTCTTATCTTCCGAAACCAGCAGCTTCCATTCTTCCGGGAGAATCGGAAGATCATCGAACCGCCAGCTTTTATAGCGTTCATCATAATACTCCGGGGCTGCATACTCTGCCAGATGCCCCAGACACCAGCTCACCACACAATCCCCACCCTCCAGATACCCGTCCTCATGTTTGTATGCACCGATCACTTTCGAGATGGAACGTGCTACACTCGGCTTTTCTGCTATCACAAGATATTTCATGTATCCTCCTGCTTGTTTGAAAAAAGCAGGGACAGTCCGAATCAGACCATCCCTGCACCACTAGATTATACGGGTTTTCTATTATTCTTCGGTTTCTGCGTCCTGCTCATCCTCGTTCTTTGTCGGCAGAGCTTCATATTCCAGATTTTCTTTCGATACTTCCGGCTCACTCTGCTTCGGCTTATAGATGTAGAAATAGAAGAATGCGCCTGCACCGCCCACACCCAGAACAAATACGATTGCCAGAATCTTGGTCAGCTTTCCATCGTCCTGTTCCGGTTCTTCGATCTCGACATCCGGTTCCGGCTCAGGTTTGGTTTCCGGCAACACGACTGCCGGCTCCTCTTCTTCCTTGCCGTTGCGTTCCTCATCGGTCAGAAACTCCTGCAAATCGTACTCGTCGATCATGGAGAGCATATACACATTCTCGCTGTTCCTTGCCCGGTCGATCACCAGAAAAAAGGTGTTGCCGCCCTTGGTCTTGACCGTGAAGAACTCTTTACTGGAATCGTCCGTGATGTTATCTTCCACCTCGCCGTTGCCCGCAATGGTGAACGGAATCTTCTCTTCCTCGGTGGGTTCCTCTTCCTCAATGACCTGCACAGGCTCTTCCTTGACTTCCGGCTCCACATAGGCAAATGCCGGAGTGGAAAAGCCGACTGCCATCAGCAGGGTCAGCACTACACTGGGAATCACAACACCCAGCTTTTTAAGCATCTTTCGCAATCACATCCTCCATTTCTGCTTCTTCCGAAGTCTTGTTCTCGTGGTTTACGGTTGTCTGGAACGTCACATTCCCCGCCTGGATATTTTCCAGCAGTGCCAGCAGGTCACGCCCACCCAGCTTTGTGCTGCGGATAGCCCGAACGATCTCATTGTCCTCTTCTTTTTTCTGTGCCGCCCGGACATTTCTCAGATACTCTTCCAGTTCCGCGATCTTGCTTTCGGTTTTCTCTGCATCATTCAAAAACTTCTTCAGCTTTTTGCTCATCTAGCTTCTCTCCTTTCCTTTACTTGATTCTGCCAAAACCAAGGAAGTGGTTCTGCCAGTAGGTCGAATTGATGCTGGTATAAGAAATCGGATCACCGCAGTGGATCATCATTCCGTTGCCGACATAGATGCCAACGTGCGACGCGCCGACAGTATTATAGGTTTTTTCAAAGAAGATCAAATCACCCGGCTGTGCATTTGCAGGAGAAACGTAGCTGCACTTGCCACGCAGTCCGTTTGCCGTCGTGCGTCCGACATTCCAGCCATTGCCACAGTTATTGATGACCCAGCAGACAAAGCCGGAGCAGTCAAAACTGGTGCTTGGAGAACTGCCGCCCCACACATACGGCATACCCAGATACTTTTCGGCTTCTGCAATCACCCTTGCAAACTTTTCATCCGACAGGGCTTCTTCTGGAATATCATATCGGAAACCACCGCCGGAACTGCCGCCTGTTCCACCCGAACCGCCAGAGCCAATGCTTCCTGTTTTGCCGCCGCTGTATGTAGGTGAGCCTGCGCCAAACAGTTCCGGGCGATTGCCATAGGTCAGATTGTAGGCATCATACCGCCCAGTCTGCTTCCGATCCATGTTCTTTCTGGCAATGGTGTCAAAGCCCTTGTTCTTCAGCAGGACGTTGAGGATTTTGTACTCATACTCCACTTCTTCCTGATAGGTATAGGTTTCCATGCTGACGTTTCCAAAAGCGTCAATCGTTGGCCGAATCCCTACTCTGGTTTCCATGCGTGTGCGAATCTCTATCGTTTCCCAGACTTTCAGGAGATACTGCTGCTCAAACAGCGACTTGATGACGTTTTTCACCTGTCCTCTGGTGAACTGCTCATATACGGCAGTCAGATGAGAGATCAGCTGATAGGGGTCATGCCCAATTTCATCCAACTGGTAACGGTATTCGTCATAGCCGGGATGTGTGGACTCCATCTGCCGTATCTGCTCATCCAGCTTCTTTTCCAGTTCCAGATAATCTTCTTCTGCACCTTTCATGTCGGCGTCCTTACTGGGATACGTCGTTCCGATAAAGGTGCTGCCCGTTCCCTGAATCGCTGCTGAACAGCTTGAGAATGCGCCCATAATCAGCATGAGCATCAGTGCTGCAATGCCAAGTCCCGCCCACAGGGTCTTGTTCTGCACAACGATTTCCTGCACCGCCGCTTTTGCTTTTTCGGCAAGCGTGTTCGCCGCCGTTGCCGCCTGCTTGCTGGCAGCGTTTCCAGCTTTCCGACCTCGCTTGGCTGCTGCATAGGCATCCTTATACTGCTTTTTCTGATAGAATTTTGAACCGACTGTCTTTGTTGCTTCATCTCCTGCGGCAGTCGGTGGTGGCAGGTGCGGTTTCTTTTTCAGTGACGTTTCTGCCACTTCTTCGGCCATGCCGCCCTCACTCTCCGAAAATTTCAGACGGCTGGATTTCTTTTCCGCAGTGACCTTTTTCTCAGCTCTTGCGGATTTCTCTCTGGTCTTTTTCCTGCCTTTGAAGAATCGGTACAGCCCCTCCAACGTTTCTTCGCTCTTGTGCGCCGACTCCACGCCGGAGTTTTCTTTTTCGACCTGATGCACCTTGTTATGGGCAAAACCAGTGGCGGTATCCACTCCTTTCTTCGCCACCTTCTTAATGCCCAGCCCTGCGCCCCGGACGATGCCGCCCTGCTGCTCATCATCAAACGATAAGCGGCCCTTTTTCTTCGGCGCAGGCTCTGCATCTTCGTCCACTGGCGAAGCATCTTTTTCTTTCGCTTTGCCATCCTCCTGATGGGCTTTATAATATTCTGTACTCTGCTTGGCGGTGCTGCGCCGGGGCTTTTCCTCCTCTCCATCCTCGGCATCCATGCACACATCTTCTTCCACAACAGGGGTTTCTTCTGCACTTTCCGCAGCGTCTTTTTCCGAATCTTCCTGCTTCGGTGGTTCTTCTTCAACTGCGGACTTGGTTTCCCCGGTGCGGAGATTCTCTTCCACCAGACCGTCTTTGGTCATTTTCTGGACGATTTTATCTCTGCCCCGGAATCGCTTGTCTGCCATCGGATTCACCTCCCGTCCGGCAGGAAACTCATGCAATCAGGACTGCATGAGTCTCCCATTTATCGAGAATCCGCTCCAACTCCCTGGCAAAAGCGATCAGCCGGGAATTGACCTCCGTGCGGTCGATGTAGCCCCGCTCTTCCATGTGGAATCCGTGGGTCAGTTCATCTGCCAGTGCGCCGACTGCGTAAAAGTCCTCCAGCACTGTATGCACCACCGATTCCTCATCGTGGAAGTTCAGCATTTTCACTTCCTGATAAGGCGGGCTGGAATCGCCATCGTATTTTGCCGCCTCAGCACGGTCATGCAGCTTCAGGATCATCTGGCTCAGTTTTTTCTCTTTCATCATGCGTCTTTCTTCTCCCTGTATTTTGCAATTTCATTCGGTTTCGTGGTCATAAGACCATAGAGTTTCAACGAAGTATCAAACTTGTCCTTGAACGGGATAATGGTGTTGCCGTAGAACAGCAGTCCCTCGCCCTCGTTGCTGTTCGTCACATAGGAAAGCTGGAACGGCGAAATGTTGAGCTGCTTTGCAAGAATCTGCCTATCGCCGGATGCCTGATTCAGCATATAGATGAAATCGCTATTTTCAAAGATGTTCTCGATCTCCCGGCTTGCCAGCAGGTCTTTAATGTTCTGCGTAATACCCGTGGGGATGCCGCCCCATTTTCGGAAACGCTTCCAGATTTCAACACTGTATGCGGCAGTCTGCTCTTCCTTTAGGAGCAAGTGGAACTCATCAATGTAGTATCGTGTATTTTTCTTTGCATTGCGGTTGATGGTAACACGATTCCACACCTGATCCTGCACGATGAGCATACCCAGCTTTTTGAGCTGCTTGCCCAACTCTTTAATGTCAAAGCAGATAAGGCGGTTATCCAGTTCCACATTCGTCTGGTGGTTGAACACCCGCAGCGAACCATTGACGTAGATTTCCAGTGCCGTGGCAATGCGCTGTGCCTGCCGTTCTTTCTGCTCCCGCAGGCAGTCATACAGATCACCGAGAATCGGCATATTCTCCGGCTTCGGGTCATTCAGATATTTCTGATAGACCAGCGGCAGGCATCGGTCAATGACGGATTTTTCTTCCGGCTCCATGCCATCCCGTGCGCCCATGATAAGTTCGCACAGGGAAAGGATGAAATCCGATTTCATACCTAGCGGGTTATCATCGTCCGCATAGTTCAGGTTAATGTCCATCGGATTGATGTAATCCCGGCTGGTGGATGAGATATGAATGACCTGCCCGCCCAGTGCTTCGACCAGCGGATAATACTCGCCTTCCGGGTCTGCGATGATAATATCGTCTGTTGTTGTGAAGAACACGTTCGTCATTTCACGCTTTGCACTGAACGATTTACCAGAACCGGGAGTACCCAGAATCAGCCCGTTCGGATTTTTGAGCTGTTTGCGGTCTGCCATAATCATGTTGTTGGACACTGCATTCAGACCGTAGTAGAGGGAATCGCCCTCCATGAAAAGTTCCTGTGTGGTGAACGGCACAAAAATGGCGGTGGAAGTTGTAGTCAATGCCCGCTTGATGGGGACAAGGTTATTGGCCAGCGGCAGGCTGCTCATAAGTCCCTGCTCCTGCATATAGTCCAGTCGATTCAGGGTACAGTTGAACTTCTGAGCGATACCAGCCGTCTGAAATACCGCACTGTCCAAATCCTGTTTGGTTTTCGCAGCATTGAGGAACAACACCGTAATAAGGAACATACGCTCATTGCGGCTCTGCAGATCATCCAGAATCTTCTTGGCTTCGCCGCCATAAGTTGCAAGGTCACTCGGAATAATTTCCATATCATAACCAGAACGCACCGCCTTTTTCTGTTCCTCGATCTTCATGCGGTCGAGGTCAGTGATCTTGCCCTTGATGAGTTTGATTGCCTTGAGCTGGTCTACCGACTGCACATGGATGCTGACTACCAGATTCTTGTCCATGTCCAGAAACTCTGCCAGCACCTTATCCGTCAGTTCCGGGGCAAGGATGTTCAGATAGGATACTGCGCCAATGGTATCTCCCATCTGGAAGTCCTTGCCGCTCTTGAACAGGAAACTGGTCGGAGCAATGAAATCCTTTGTGGTCATGCCGCTTTGCAGGATGCGGTCATAGCTGAACTCAAACTTCCGTTCTTCCTCCTGATGGAACATCTCATACATGATCTGTAAGCGTTCCACACCATTCAGCGGATATGCTTTCACTCCCAGCACCTTGAAATTGTTGAGAATATCGGTTTCGATGCGTTCCAGCCGGGGCTTTGCTTCTTTCACGCTTTTGGCTTCAATGCTGAACGTGATGTACTTTGTCCGAACCAGACCGTTGTTGCCTTTGGCAAGCTGTTGTTTCAGCATCTGCGCATATTCCATGCGCACATCATCGAACTGGTCATGCTGTGGCTCGATCTGAATGACCTTGTTGTATTCGCTCATATCGCTTTTGTGGTTGATGAACGAAAGCTGAAAACGGATGCTGGAATCGAAGTAGTTGAGGAAATCACACCAGCTTTCAAAAATGGTGTTCTTATCTTCGTTTTGTGCGAGCTGATAATTGATGTCATAGAAGCGGACGGTTTTGGAATACAGATGTTCCTCCACCCGGCAGATGCGTCCCGCCCCATTTCCAGATACGGAATCGACCGCTGCACCGTCAGGTGATGCTCTTTCTTCTTTTTCGCTTCTGCCTTTGCAGACGGCTTGAAGAATTTCTGGAAGATGCCGCCGAACAGCGGCTTCTTATCCTTTTCTTTTCCCAATAATGCCTCCCTTCTTCACTTTTGGTGTTACAGGTTTCTCCGGCTCATATTCGTACAGGTTTTCGATCTCGTAGCGGCGAACTGCCGGACGCTTGAATCGGACGTTGATGAAGTTCGTCAGGATGGTTTCAAGGTGCATCCCGTTTTTCTCGAACAGTGCAAAGAAAAACTCCGGCAGCATCAGCAGCACCATGCCCGCCGCCGCGTTGCTTGTGCCAAGTGTTCCCCGTGTGAGAAAGTAGAACGGAACACCGATGGATGCCGCAAAGCCCATACAGATGAGCTGCCGCTTTGTCAGGTTGAGAAAGACCTTGTTTTTGACTTTGGACAGGTCTTTCGGGATCGTTACATAAGCCATTCTTCACCATGACAGCCAGACACGCCGCCGGGATACGGCTTTTGTCTGCTGTCTTTCCTTTCCTCGGATTTTCCCGGTTTTAGTGACTGCCGAAGATCTGTTTGGATAGACTTCCCGTTTTCATCAGGCTGAAGCACAGAATCACGGTATACGCTGCAACGCCGATCAACGCGGAGTGCATATTACTGGAAATCCGCACCGAAGAAATCAGTGCTGCGTAAATCGCCACACAGACCATCATCAGGAATGCCTGAAATGCAAGGGCGAACAGTCCTCTGAAATAATTGGTTCCTACATGACCCCATTCGCGGTTGCTCATCGTTGCGAACGGGATCGGGGCAAGCGATGTATAGAGATAAATCTCTATCATACGCCCATAAACAATGACAGTTATCACCACCGACATAATTTTCATGCAGAAGCTGACAAGGAAGGTTTCAAGAGCCAGCACCACCAGTTCACCGATCTCCATGGTTGCCATCGCCGCCTGCATCTGCATGGACAGCGAACTAACATCAATGGCAGTCTCGCCGTTGATGATACCGGAAGCCGAATTGACTACCGATTGTCCAACGTCAAAGACTGCCATTGTAATTGTGAACGTATTGCTGACCAGATAGATTGCGACCCATGCCTTGACAAAATACTTGAAGAACATCCATGTATCTACATCATGCAGGTTGTTTCGCTCGGTCAGCATCGAGATCAGCTCATAGCAGAGTACCAGAGTGATGATGATTCCGGCAATCGGAACCACCACCGACTCTGATAAGTTCTGAATCATACTGAAAACGCTGCTGTTCCAGTTTTGTGGAGTGCGTCCAACCTGAGCCGCGATCTCACTTGTCTTTTCATTGACATCCGTGAACATCGTACTCATGTTGGACTCCACCATTCCTGTCAGAAGTTCCCGCATCCATTTTTCGATGGCTGCAAAGATATTATCGAACAATGGCGGGAGTACCTCCTATCGCGGGTGCTTAGCCAAACAGACCAGAGAGCAGAGGGATCAGCTGCGTACCGATGAGAATGACGCCGCCACCGCTCATGAGCTGTTTTATCCCCAATTAGGTGTAAAACTCTGCTCGATGGCGGGCGGCGGCGTACAAAAAATCTATATGGTGTTTTTAAGAGAACCGTCCCGGCGGGACAGGTCAGGCAGTGACCTGTTCCACCTCCGGGATGGGTTTGAGATTAAAATGAATTTCGATAGAAATGTGTCTTGTTTTATCTTCGTCAATGCGCTCATGCACGACGATTTCTTTGATTAAGCGGTTGAGGGTGGCTGCGTCCAACTCTGTGATGTTGGCATATTCCTGAATGGCTTCCACCCATTGTTTTGCGTCATTGGCAAGCTGGACTTCATCGGACAGCCGCTTTCTGCCCTCGGACACTTTTGTTTTAAGTTCCGTCTGCTCGGTCTGTGTCTTTTCCAGCATGGTGTTGAAGTTCTGCTCACTGATACGCCCTGCAATCATATCTTCATAAAGCCGCATTACCATTTTGTCCAGAACCTCAATCCGTTCCTCGTCCCTTGTAAGGGAGCGTTCCATTGCTTCCCGCTGTTCCCGCTGCTCGGCTTCACAGGTATTGGTCAGGCGGTCAGCAACCGCTTTCCCGTCCATCAGGGCAGCTCTGGCACATTCCCGGATTTTCCGCAGCACATGACTGTAAAGGGTGTCATAATCAATCCGGTGCTGGGTGCAGTGGTTCTTTCCAAAGGCATTGTAGGTCTTGCAGGAGTAAATCTGCTGGGGATGTTTTGCGTTTGTGTAGCGTACCGTCAGAGACTTCCCACACTCGCCGCATTTTATCAGTCCGGCAAACAGGCTGATTTCATTGGTCTGCCCCGGACGCTGGCGGGATTTCAGCTTGTTCTGCACAATGTCAAAGCTCATGCGGTCAATCAGCGGTTCATGCTGCCCCTCCACCACAATCCAGTCCTCCGGCTTCTTTTCCCCAATCGTGCCGATTTTGAAACGGTAGTCCTTTTTCTGGGAAGCAATCGCCCCAGTGTAAACGGGATTCATCAAAAGGTCTTTGATAACGGAAAAGTCCCACATATACCGCCCGTTTTCCGGGTCTTTCTTTTCCCATTTGGTGCGGGTATTGCGAAGCCCCCGTTCCCGGTTCCACCATGTGGGGCAGGGGATTTTTTCTTCCTCCAGCCGTCTGCGGATATAGTTCGGACCATGACCGTTTAGGGCATATCCGAAAATCAGCCGCACAATCGGGGCGGTTTCCTCGTCAATGAGCAGATGGTTTTTGTCCTCCGGGTCTTTCCGATACCCAAACGGGGCAAGACACCCGGTAAACTGTCCTTTCTGCGCTTTCAGAAGATAAGAGGAATGGACTTTCTTGGAAATATCCTTGCTGTACATCTCGTTCAGGATATTCTTGAACGGGGCGATGTCGTTGTTATCCCGCAGGGTGTCGATACCGTCATTCATGGCGATATAGCGGACACCGTTTCTTGGGAAAAAGTCCTCAATCAAATGCCCTGTTTGCAAATAGTTACGCCCCAGTCGGCTGAGGTCTTTCGTGATGACAAGGTTGATTTGCCTGCGCTCAATGGCTCTCAACATTCTCTGTAAATCAGGACGCTCCATATTAAGACCTGTGAAGCCATCGTCCTGATAGACTGCCACAACCTCCCATCCCTGCTTTTCGCAGTATTTTTCCAGCATATCACGCTGGTTTGCGATACTGGCACTTTCGCCTTGCAGGTCATCGTCCTTTGACAGCCTGCAATAGACCGCCGCACGATAGCCCCCGGCAAGTGCTGAACCGATTGTTCTGTATTCCATTTCGTTCATCATAGCCATTTACCCACACAATCCAGACGGTATCTGGCTCTGTTGAACCTCATCTTCATTATACTTCAAATCTTTCTTTTTAGCAAGATATTCTTTTGTATTTGTTTTGCCGTATTTCTGGGAAATCAGGCTGACGAACACATCGGTGGCGTCCAGTTCCCCGTCAAATACGGTTGTCACTTCAATCTTGGTCTTATTTTTCGCCATAGGCAGTTATCCTCCATACATGAAAATAGCCAGACAGAGAACGGTCGGCAACGAAGTCCGGCAACGGGCTTCAAAAGACCTTGCAAACAATCTCAATCTGGCGTTGATTACTATTTATACTTTTCTTTTATTTTTCTGTTGTTTTGGTTGTCAGAGAGGGAAAAAGCCCGGAAATAAGGGATTTTCCCCGGCAACCGGCTCGGCAACGGGATAGCAACGAAGTCGGCAACGGGCTGTCATTTTCAGAATGGAAGCTCCATCTGCTCTGTGACCTCCACAAAACCGTCCATAGATTTTTCGGGCGGGTTGTCGGTGTCCGTTGCCGGGATTTCACGCTCCCAGCCCTTTTGTCTGCCGTATTCCGCAAACATCCTCGGATTGGAAAAGTAGTTCCACCCGGTAATGCACTGGTTCATTATCTCGTTGATTTCCCGGATTTCCCATTGCTTCGGCTCATCAAAGGTGTGGTTTAAGGCTTCCTTGTAGAGCTGCTTGGAGCAGACCGTTTCCCCGGTGTACTTATCAAGGTAAGCCTGTATCATCCCGGCTTTGGTGTCCTCCGGCATAAAATCCCGCTGGTGTTCTTTGAGATACCGCTGCATGGCTGGGCTGAATGACAGCTTGAACATGCCGCTTCGGTAAATCTCCATTGCTTCCGCCCACATCTGGCTGATATAGGCTCTGGAAGCGGCTTCGTCCTCCAAAATGTGAACCTCGGCTTGCTCCGGGTACACCATGACCGGGATAAATCGGCGGTTGCCGGAACGGTCAAGGGGGAGAAAGTCAAGGGCGTTGGAAGTGCCGCCGAACACGCATTGACGGGGGCGGTCTGCCGGGTGAGTTTCATAGGGAATTTTGTAAACCTCTTTCTGGCGGCTTAGAAAGGACTTGATTTCCTCAATGCTCTTGGCATTGGCGGTTGCCATCATTTCCGACATTTCAATTATCCAGTGACCTTGCAGCTTGCGGTACACGTTATCATCGTCCAGCTTCCGCAAATCATCGGAAAACCACTCGTCCCGGACTGCCAGCAGCCGGAAGAAGGTGGATTTGCCAGCCCCCTGACCGCCTACCAGACACAGCATGATTTCAAACTTGCTTCCGGGCTTAAATGCCCTTGTAATCGCCCCCAGCATGAACAGCTTCAAGGTTCATAGGTGTAATCGTCCACATCAGCTCCCAGAAAGTGCCGCAGACAGAAGCGGATGCGCTCAGTCCCGTCCCATGCAAGGCTGTTCAGAAAATCCCGGATGGGGTGGTACTTATTCTCATTCGCCACAATCCCGATGGCGGTTTCAATCTTTTTCTCACTGGTAAGCCCGTAGGTTTCCTCCAGATAGAGAAGCAGATACTTCATGTCCGTATCGGTCAGGGCTGTGCTTTCTCTGTGAAAACCGATGGGCTTTATGATGTCCTTGCGGTCGGTCAGGATGTTGTAGGCGATTGCCCCGGCAAGCACAGGGTCACGCTGGAATACGGTCAGGCAGTTCCGTATGCTCTGGCGGACGCCGCCTTTCTCGGTGGTTTCCAGAGTTGCCTTTACTTCCTCAACGCTCTGGGGCGGCTGCATGGCGTTCATGGTGTTTTTTAGTTCTTGCTGCGTCTGCGGCTGCAAGCTCTGCCATTCGCTGTTCAAGCTGTATCACATCCTTTCCGTAGTCCATAATCAAAACCGCTTTTTCCTCTGTCTCCCCGAACAGCAGCACATCCAGCAGATATTCCACATGGGCTTGCTTCTGCAAGGCTTCCACGAACCGGGGATGAAACGCTTCCTCCGGGGAGTGCGGGGCATAGTCGGTTTTCCATACCCGTAAGAGGTGTAGATAATCGGCAAGGACACGGAAGCAATGTGCCTTTGCTTCCCGGAACTGTTCTTCCGGGGATTTCTGCCGGGGCTTGGGCTTCCTTGCCCTGCCCGGTGGCTTCCAGTCCTCATAGGCAAGCCCGAAGTCACTCGCCAACTGTGCGGCGGCTTCCTTTTTCCCCAGCCCGTACAGGGCAGCTACAAAATCAATCACATCCCCATCTGCACCACATCCGAAGCAGTGGAAACGCTTGTCCAGCTTCATGCTGGGGGTCTTATCGTTGTGGAACGGGCAGCAAGCCATCCCGTTTCTGTTTACCCGGATTCCGTAATGCTCCGCAGCCTGTCTTGTCGTAACGGACTGCTTCACAGCTTCAAATACATTCAAATCAATTCCTCCTTGTAAAAAAGAAAAGGCACTTATCATTCTCAATCTGAAAATGGCAAGTGCCTGTTAAAGTTCCATATCCTGTTGTTTGTGTTTCGTCTGCGCCGGGGCGTTTTTCTGTGCTTTCTTCTCGTCAGCCTTATCCTGCAAGACTTCTTTGAGGGGCTGCTTCTTGGGCGGCTCTTTGCTTTCCTCTGTGCCGGGTGTGGCTTTCCGTACCCAGTAGCGGATGTCCCGCAGCTTCTTCAAATCTTCCTGCACCTCGGTCAACGGTACTTTCAAGTCTGCGATTTCGCCCACAAGCTTCGCCTGTTCCTGCAAAAGCTCCTTTTTCGTGCTGTCCTTATCATCCGGGTGCTTGGCAAGGTAGGCACTGGCTTTCTCAAACCGGGCAACCTCCGGGTGTTCCAGCTTGAATTTTTCCTTAGTTTTCTTGAAAAATATCTTCTGGTATTTCTCATAAACGGGCTTACATTCCTTACAGTCCGTCCGGGCGGCAAGGATAGCGTCAATCACGTTGCTGCGGGTTTCCTTTGGCTTCATCTGCTTTCGGTAGTCGGCGGCAGATTTCCCGGACGTTTCTATAAAGTTTTCCAAATCCTCCACGGTGGAAAGTCCCTTTCTCTGAAGATAGGACAGGGCTTCGCTGACTGCCTTTAAGTCTTTGGAAGTTCCACGGTTTTGTCCCGCCCGTGTCCAGTCGCTCCGTTCTGCCTTTCGTACCTCCATGTACTTCATCAACAGATTGGGAAGAAATACCGCTTCCTCCGCAGCTTTTTCCGCAAGCAGTTCTTTTCGTTTTTCACTAAGCTCGATAATCCAGCCTTTGAGATTTTTAATAAGCTGCCGGATAGACTTCATCAGGCTGTTGGCGGCTTTGATTTCCCGGTTCAGATTTCCGATGTTGGTCTGAATCCCTCGCTTTTCCATCTGCCGGACAGCAGCACCCTCATGGACGGTAGGGATAATATCAAGCCCCTGTCTTTCATAAGAACGGAGATCCACCCGCTCCGGGCGGTTGTTGGCTTCCAGATAGCGGTTCTGGATGATCTCCCATTCATGCCGCCAGATTTCACAATACTTGCGGTCGTTCCAGTCAACCGTATCTTCCTTGTGACTTTTCCATCTGCCGGACGGAAGTTTTATCCGTTCCCCGTTCTCGTCAAGGTCATAAACCTTGCGGCTCTTGGGAAGCCATTTCCCATGTTCATCCATTGCCCGCATAGTCAGCATGACATGAGCGTGAGGGTTTCCGTCCCCTTTGTCATGGATGGCAAAATCCACGCACATTCCTTTGGAAACAAACTGCTGATTGCAGAAATCCCGGACAAGGGCGGCGTACTGGTCGGGCGGTATCTCTCTGGGGATGGTAAGCACCCACCGCCTTGCAAGCTGGGAATTCCATTGCTTCTCCACCGCTTCGGCGGCGTTCCATAAAGTATTGCGGTCTGCATACGACCGTGGGGCATTTGCCGGAAGCAAGATTTCATTGTGGACGATACCACGCTTTTCCGGGTAGTGCTTCACTTCCTGATCGTATCCACAGAACAGCTTTTCGCCGCTCTGGTAGGCAGCGGCGGCAACCGCAGACTGCTGTTGGCTTCGCTGCACAATCGAGATTTCGTTGTGTGGACAGGGCATTTCGTGTCCCTCCTTTCGGTAATTGGTGGATGGGGTGGCGTTTTACCACCTCATTTTGGGCAGAAAAAAAGCAGGAGACCTTTTCAGATTTCCTGCTCGGTGGTGCCGCCGGTGGGCGGCTGGTATTCAGTTTTGAAAGTTCGGGTCAGGGTGGCCCGATGATGAAATAAAATATCTGCATGAAGATTATTCAACTTCTTTTAGTAATTCTTCAACAGAAATACCGTAAAGTTTTGCAAGTGCAAAAAGATTTGATGTGGAAGGGTCGGATGTTCCATTTTCCCATTTTGAAACAGCCTGCCTGCTAACACCAATCGTTTCAGCAACAAATTCCTGCGTCATTTTGCACTGTGTTCTGTGTACTTTGAGTGCTTCACCCAACGATTTCCTCACTACGGATTTTTCCTGCCGTACATCTTTTGAATGGATATATTTGAGTAATGCACGAACAATAAGGGTAAGCAAACCAACAAAGATACATAAGAAAATTATTCCAACGATTATCATAAATACGGTTACTTTCATTTGACCACCTCCTAATGTTGCTGTTGGCTTCATTTCTCTGTACGGATATATTTAAGCAATGCACGAATAACAAGGATAAGCAAGCCGACAAAGATACATGAGAAAACTATTCCGACTACAATCATAATGATGTTTACTAACATTTGGATGACCTCCTTTCTTTGTTGGCTTTATTCTATCTGAATTACCGTGTTGCTACCACCAACTATCAAGCAATTATCAGTTGCATATCGGTTGCACAATGATAGCGTTCTGTTTTTTGACCTTATTATACTAAATTACCGTAGATAAGGATAGCTCGACTGATAAAACTTGCTGGACGGGAACAGCTTGCAGCGCAAGGTGTTTCCGGGCGGCAAGTCCACAAAAGGGTAGCTGGCGACAGCCAGCGCAGGGGAAGCGTAGCGTCCCCTGTATGATTTGGAGCAGACCATGACTGCGGAAAATCACAGCCCTCCGGCGAGGAGCCTTCGGAGAACGCAATGCACCAACCTTTGGGTGGTGTATAATTGCGCCCTTAGTAAACTAAGGGGTTTCCGGCTTCTTCCGTTCCAGCAGTTTTTTCAATAGTTCCTGCGTGTCCTGTCTGTGAAAAATGAGTTTCAACAACAGCATGACATCATCATCTGTCAGGCGTTCCGGCTCTTGCAGAAAACTTTCCAGCATACCGCCACGGGTACAGAGCCGGTGCGTCCGCTCCTTCCGGGTAAGCTGCTTTAGCTGGTACTGCAATGCCTTTTCATCATTGATGGCTTTCCGCATTTTCTTTTCGCTTTTCTCCAACTCCCGGTTGAGTTTTTCCAGCTTTGAGGTATCAGGCAAGGGCAGCGTCCTCCTTTCCCGGTATCAGCACATAAATCCTGTTTGGTTCTCCCACGCCCTGACGCACCCGCATGATAAGTCCGGCGATTTCCAGTTCATTCAAAGAACGCTTGACCGTCATGGGACTGCGGGACAGGACTGTAGCAATGGCTGTGACAGGGAAGCAGACAAACAGGATTCCATTTTCGTCCTCCTGCCCTTTGGACAGCATAGCGTCCAGCATCCGGCAGTACATGACCTTTGCGGTGCTGCTGACTGGAAATCCTGTCAACGCTCTGGGAAAGGGCATACAGGGCGGCAATGGTGTGTCTATCGTCATAAATTCAAAATTCATTCGGTGTGTCCCTCCTTTTTCTTTGCTCGTTTGGATAAATAACGGGGCAGTCAATCACAACCGCCCGGAAGCTCTGCTTGCACCCATGCTGGCATTTCCGGCATAATTCGTTGTAAGTGACACGCCCCCGGTCATTAAGGTAAAAGGAAAGCTCATGCTTCCTCTTTTTGCTCATTCTCGGCATATTGCGCTTCCTCCCGTTTTCGTGTATGGTTTCGGGGCGATTTTCGGCAAAATTACAGCCATAGAGCCGCCTAAAATCTTCCGAAGTATCAGCGATAGGGTAGACTATCCCCCTATCAGATTGTCGTGTTTCGGTATCATTTCGGTATCAGTTCGCCAGTTCTCCCCGGTGTCGTTCCTCCCCTGAATCTCACAGCGGCGTATCGCTCCCTTTGGTACGCTCGTTTCGGTCAGGGTTCCTCCATATCCCTGCCAAAAGTCATGGCGCTACATCGCCGGGGAAGCATATCCCACACAGGCTGGTCATTCGATTGGAATAATCCATCGATGAACTACCTGTATCATAGAACATTTTTGTGCCCTGTGCCGTATGTCCACAAAGTAGGAATTAAGGGTAAAAATCAGAAATTTCCACGATTGCGGAAAGTATGATATAATCCAGTTAAGCGGCAGTAATGAAACCGCCGGAAAGGAGCGTGCGCCCATGAAAGGAGCGACAAGCATACAGGAAC
Source organism: Clostridium sp. AF22-10 (assembly GCF_003478725.1). Lineage (NCBI taxonomy): Bacteria > Bacillati > Bacillota > Clostridia > Eubacteriales > Clostridiaceae > Clostridium > Clostridium sp. AF22-10. The sequence goes on along the minus strand of NZ_QUFZ01000017.1, from coordinate 3,880 downwards.
GCCTTTGGGAACTCCGCAAGGACAAAGGCTTAAATCTGGAAGAATTATCAGAGCTGACGGGCATTTCCAAATCAGCTCTTGGCAGTTATGAAAAAGAGGATTATAAGGAAATCAATCATGGCAACCTTATCACGCTGGCAGACTTCTATGGGGTTTCCGTTGATTATCTGCTGTGCCGGACAGAGAACCGGGAGCAGATCAACACGCCACTAACAGAGCTGCATTTGAATGATGAGATGGTGGCACTTCTGAAAGGCGGTCGGATTAACAACCGTCTGCTCTGTGAGCTTGCCACTCATAAGGACTTTATCAAGTTTCTTGCGGACATTGAGATTTATGTAGATGGGATTGCCACCATGCAGATTCAAAACCTCAACGCCCTTGTCGATACTGTCCGGCATGAAATCATTGAACGGTATCGCCCCGGCGAAGACGACCCGCATTTGAAAGTGCTGCAAGCCGCCCATATCAGCGATGATGAATATTTCAGCCACATGGTTCTTGATGACCTCAATCTCATTATCCGGGATATTCGGGAAGCCCACAAAAAGGACAGCGAGAGTGCGCCCCAGACCACCGTTGCCGATGAATTGAAAGAAAATTTGGAAGCGGTTGAAAATTTCAAGGGCAGTCGGGATGAAAAGCTGGTTGTCCTTTACTGCAAGCAGCTCGGCATCAACTATAAAAATCTGTCAGACGAAGAATTTCGCTGGCTCATTCGGATTCTACAAAAATCAAAGAAAACAGGAACTCCTATCAGTCAAAGGAAAAAACGGTAAAGAAAAACCGCTGTTGCATGGTTGTGTTTGCTTCCATGTAGCAGCGGTTGGTGCTATACTTATTCAGTTAAAATTTCAAAGCGATAAAGTGGAATTTATCTTAGAAATTACAGCAATGTTATTTTGATAAACTTTCAAGAATTGAAATATCATGCTTATCTTTATCTCTTAATTCATAACCTGAGTGGAAAACTCTTTGGCCTTTTAAGGATATACAAGGAATTGTTTTTCCTTCAAAAAAAGCACTACCAAAGTAATCTTTTTCAAACTCATACCAGCCACCCTCTAAATCAGCTTGTTTTGAAGTTCCGTCCTCATTTAAAACGAACGGGTGAATGTCTAAGTAACCAAGTTCATCACTATATAACTCTATTCTAACCGGTTTCCAGTCTGTATCAATTTTATAGCCCAGATTCAAAAGCACATTTAACAATTTTTCCGTATGTTGAGCATCAAAATTTATATCTATATCTCTATGAATTCTTGTTTGTTTACCAGCTAAAATATCTACACCCCATCCGCCATCCAACCAGTATGTAATTCCAGTATTTTCGAATAATTCTATTACTTTCATTAAATCTTCTTTTGTTGTTATTTCTTTTCTACCCATACAAAGTCTCCTTTACAACTTCTAATTTGTAATAATCATTCTACCATACCGTTATGAATAAATCATCTCATGTAAAACAATTTCTTCTGCCCGGTTGTGAATGTTATTGCAACGCTGCACCCATTCCATTTGACGGGTACGCTTCAATTCCTCGGTCACGCCCTCGGCAGCTTTCATCTGCTCCATGATGGTGTCTAACCGTTTCTGTGCCTGTTCGTTCAGGTCTGCAAGATATGTCCACAATTCCCCGGTCAGGGTCAATGTGTGTAATCTGGCTGGGCAGACTTCCCTTAAATATTCCCGGTGCATCCGTCCGTACTTTCCGATGGGGCGGTGTTTCTCCGGCAACTTCAAGTCCGGGATGTAGTAATCTCCAACAAGGATATAATCAATTCCGTTTTCTTTTATTCTTGGTTTCAATTCGCTCATGTTCCTTACCTCCTGTGGAAGCAGGCTCGTCTGGTACTAACTCAATCACATCGGTAATCTCACAATTCAGCGTTTCGCAGATACGGGCTAATGTATCCATGCTGATGTGCTTTCCCTCTTTGCTCATGTTGGCAATCATATTTGTTGTCATACCAGCAGCAAGCCTTAAATCCTCTTTTCTCATATCACGCTCTAACAGTGTGTGCCAGAGTGGTTTATAGCTGATGTGCATATTGTTTTCCTGCCTTTCTATCCATACCACCGGAGCGGCTGCCCCGGCAGGAACTTTTCTCTTATTATAGCACCAATCTTGTGAAATCACAATTTATTCTTGTAGCCTGCCGCTGATACCGTCTGGATTGTGCTTTTCCTTTCTTTTTGTTCCCTTTAATTAGCCATGAACTGCTTCATGCCCTGGGACTTTGCGCCCGGATTGTCATTGCCATATCCTTCCATCAGATTGACAACGCCCCAAACGCCAAGACCTGCGCCAATAGCCACAACGAGAGTCTGCAGAACGGTAATAGACTGATTAAAGAATTCCATATGTTATTTTCGCCAGACCGCAGATTTGATGAATGTTTGCGATTCCAAAAGGAAAGCGGGCTGGCACATCTTCGGTGCTGCCCGCTTCCTGCGATTCTGGCTTCTCCTTTCATTTTCAATAAAGTCAGCCTTTTGGAATCACACGATAGATGGTGGTTATTTCGTGTCGGTCATACGGATCATCTGTCCGGGGTCTGCCCGAACGGGTGGCCGGGTGTATCTCTTGCTACTGATATGTACCTCCTTATCCTTGTGCCTGTTCGGTCACATCCACTTCATAAAGGTCAAATTCTTCCGTGGTGAGCAGTCGCAGTTCGTGTTTCAGATAGCGTTCTACGTCAAACTCGTTTTTCTTATCGAAATCCGAAAGTTCCTTGTACCGCTTATGTTTGGTAATATCAAACTTATCGCTCAGGAATGGTCTGACACCTCGCAGTTGCAGGATGCACTTGCTGCCGTCCATGACTGCAAGCTCATCCCGGCTCATAAGCTCCTTTCCGGTCTTTTGGTAGGTTGTACCAAAGGATGGGCTTTGACCGCGTGTGTCGGATGTGTTATATAGGTCGATTGTTTCTTTTCCCAGCGTTTCGGAAATTTCTTTGAGCGTCGAACTTTCCTTGCCGCCGAGGAACAGCATGGTATCGCAGTTGCCGATGATGGTTTCTGCGGCATCCTTGTAGATGGTTTTCAACTGGCTCTGCGACTGCAGGATAATGGATGCCGAAATCTCGCGGCTGCGGATGGTGGCGATCAGCTTATCAAACTTTGGGATCAGACCGATGTTCGCAAACTCATCGAGCAGCAGCCGCACATGATACTTTAGCTGACCTCCGCATTGATCGTCTGCACGGTCACAAAGCAGATTGAAAAGCTGGGTGTACATAATGGACACCACGAAATTGAACGTATCGTCCGTATCGGAAATGATAACGAACAAGGCTGTGCGGCGGTCCCCCAGCAAATCCAGTTCCATTTCATCGTAGGCCATCAGGTCACGCAGCTCCGCAATGTCAAATGGGGCTAACCTGGCACCACAGGAAATAAGAATAGATTTTGCCGTTTTACCAGAGACGAAAAGTCAAGGACTTTTTCATCAAATTCAAAAAGAAGTCACATTTTGCGGACTTCCTCACGGAGCAGACGCTTGATTTTGTCCTCCATCGTTTCTTTTGCGGTCTGGCTGAAATGCACACGGACGATATAGGTGGTCTTGCCGATCTGCTTTCTGACAGTCGGGCAAGGGGTACTGTTGGTTGCGGTATTGTTCATTCAAAATCCTCCTGTAAATAAAAAATGCCCGGTGACTGTTCATCATCGGGCGGTGTCGGTATGAGGGAACAAGGCAAGGTGGCAACATTAAGGTATCTATAAAAACCTTGCCGTCTTTGCCATGCTTGCCGTGTTCCTGTTGTCAGTCTCGGAGATAGCAGACCCATGCTGTGCCGTCTTTCTCGGTCACAAGTCTGTCCCCGATACGGCTCTTTGCCGTTCTCATGGTGCGTGAGGAAATCCCACG